>JABABC010000217.1 GCA_014238445.1 Coxiellaceae bacterium | reverse complement strand
GGATGAGAACCTCCGACATTCAATGGGTGTTCGACACATTGGCAGGATTGCCAATGTGGACCGTAGTTAACGAAGGCCCGAAGGGCGAAGGGCATGGATGCCCTGAGTCAACCCTGCCGGGCGCGCCACCCAAAGAGAAAAGCTCACAGTGTGAGCTTTTTTTTCGCCCGTAGGATGAGAACCTCCGAGAGGCAAATCTTATATCTGGTTATGTATAGAGCGTGCCTGGTTATATTTTTAACAACGCATTAATTTGCATGTTATTATCTATTCCAGTACGGTTGGGCTTCTTTTCACCCAGCAAGGTGCTTTTGATGACGACTCAGGTCACTCCCGTATCGATGAAAACTATTTTAAGTGCAGCGTTTGCCACATTGATTGAGTGGTTTGATTTTTCAATTTACATCTATATTGCTTCGTATATTTCTCAATTATTTTTTCCACCCCAGCAAGGGTTAGCTGGCTTATTAGAAACGTTTGCTGTATTTGCTGTAGGTTATCTGATGCGCCCTATTGGGGGGATTGTCTTTGGGCAATTGGGTGATCGTATTGGCCGTAAAAAAACCATTATGCTGACAGTAGCCTGCATGGGTGTTTCAATCCTGATGACGAGTTGCCTGCCTACCTACCAGCAAATCGGTATTGCAGCACCTATCCTTTTATTGTTGGCGCGTATGCTGCAGGGATTTTCTGTGGGCGGTGAGCAGACAGGGGTTATTGTGATGTTGATTGAGCAATCCGATCAGCGTTATCGTGGTTTATATACGTCTATAGCAACGTTTATTTCTGGGAATGGTGTGTTGTTAAGTTCCTTATTGGCAACTGTATTAATTAATCACTTGTCGCACGAGCAGATGTTAAGTTTTGGGTGGCGTATCCCGTATTGGATAGGTTCTGTGTTAACGGTGTTAGCTTTATTGTTTCAGTCACGGATGAAGGAGTCACCGTTTTTTGAGGCTTTGTCTCAAGAAAAGCATGTCGATCGAACGCCGATGCGAGGCGCGTTAAAGTCGCATCCCTGGGCGATTACTATTGTATTTTTTCTCACAGGCTACTTAGGGATTGCGTATTATTTAAACGCTGCTTTTTTACCAAACTACTTGATCACTATATTAGGTACGGCGGATCATACTGCGATGGTTATTACCAGTTGTGCCGCGTTTGCTTATGCTTATAGTGCGCCATTCTGGGGGTGGCTGTCTGATGGTGTAGGTCGAAAGCCTGTATTAATAACCGGTGTTATAGCGCTGGCTGTGTTCAGTTATCCTTTGTTTTTGATGTTAGGTTCGCACCATCTGGCGGAGATGATCACTGCTGCGGTATTGATGATGTTAATGGTATCAGCGTGTACGCCACCTTTTATAACGACAATCAGTGAGTTGTTTCCAACAGAGCATCGTTATAGTGGGGTATCGTTTGGTTATAATGTGGGTAATGCGTTAATGGGTGGAACAACACCATTACTGTCCACGTATTTAATTAGTGTGACTGGCCATGCACTAGCTCCTTGTTGGTATTTAGTTATTGCCTCTTGTTGCATTATGATTGTATTGCTGAAGATGCCAGAAACCAGGTCAATGGATTTGCATAGGGTTTCGTCACATTAATGCCATTTGGTGGCAGTTTGTTTCTTATTGCGAATGGGATTCTCGAGTGATGAGATGAGAGTGACTGTTCTAGCTAGGGTGGGTGAAACCTAGCGAGTTAGATGAGCGATGTCATGCATTTTTACAGTCTGAATCGTGTTATGCGCTATGGTCTTTATTTTTGTCGCATGAATATTATATGGATGCTATTGAGCGGGGTGAAGATGGTCGGTCCGTCAGTGTATTGAGTGATGCCAACCCCTTAAATATGCCTATCATGTTTAAGGGGCTGGTGGTGCTTATGGTTGCAGGGCCGCTTGAATAGCCTGTAGTTCATCTTTTAAAGCCACGGTATCTGCTTGACTAACTCGTGGGCCATAAATAGTGACGACCTTAGAGGACGTGAGATTGGCTAGTTGACCGGCTTGTTGCCACGAGAGTCCGTTTGTGATGCCGTAGAGAAAGGCGCCAGCATACATGTCACCTGCGCCAAGGGTATCAATCGGTTTTTCTTCTGTCGCAGGCACGGTGATGAGTTCGTTGCCGTTATAGACCAGTGAGCCTTGTGGTCCGATGGTGATGACAAAGGTCTTAGCAATGGTTTTAAGTTGTTCAATTGCTTCGGGCAGTGATGTGCATTCAGTGAATTCTTTGGCTTCACTTTCATTACAAAATACCAGATCAACGCCATTGTCGATGAGTTCATGAAATTGCGCTTTAAACTGTGACACAATCGCTGGATCTGAAAAAGTAATGGCCGTTTTAACACCGTGTATTTCGGCTAAACGTTTGGCTGTTAGTGCCGCTTGGTGTCCTAGTGGTGAGGTGGTTAAGTAGCCTTCTAAATACAGGTAGGTGGATTGCTTGAGTGCATCCAGGTGTAGTTCAGACTCTGATAAGGATTCACTGATGCCTAAGTTGGTGCTCATGGTACGATCAGCATCGGGTGTGATTTTAACTAAGCAGCGACCTGTTTCGCCTGCTGGGCGTGTTTGATGATCGTAGTTGGTGTTTAAGCCTGCTGATTTGAGTTCGTCGTAATATTGCGTGCCGGCTTCATCATAAGCAATTTTGCAGCTAAAAAAGCCTTTTCCGCCAAAGTGCTGCAGAACAATCATGCTATTCGCGACGGAACCACCAGACGAGACTTGACGAATCTTGTCAGAGCCAATGAGGTTGATGAGGTCAGTTTGTCGTGCTTGAGAAACATACGTCATGACGCCTTTAGGGAGGTCATTCTGCGTTAAAAATTCTTCATTCACATCCAGTTGAATATCGAGCAAGGCATTTCCTATGCCGTAAACGTCGTAGGTCACAAGTCCGTCCTCATGGTTGATTATTTGGCAGCTCAAAAACTCGATATTGTAGAGAGGTTGCTAACTAAATACTAGTTATTTGTGGCGGTCATGGCGGTATTTTAGAGGTGTTGTTGTTGGTCATTGATTGTTATTAGGGTTTTCAGATAAGCTATTGAAAGATTATAAGTTAAAGGGAATTTTAGATGTCTAGTATCGCGCTAAGTTTTGAGTTTTTTCCACCTCGATCAGATGTTGCGTTATCAGAGCTGACGCAAGTTGCTTTGGAGCTTCAAACGGCTCACCCGCATTTTTTCTCAGTGACCTTTGGGGCTGGCGGATCGACGCAACAAGCAACCCCTCAGGCTGTATCTGCATTGCAAGCACAGCTTGCTGTGCCTGTGGTACCACATATTTCTTGTATGGCGGCATCACGGGATGAATTATGTGCATTACTAGATCGCTATCAATCAATGAAGGTAAGGCAGTTAGTGGTATTGCGCGGTGATCGTCCTTCAGGTTCTGGGCTATGGCAGACGGAGTGGGCTTATGCTTCTGATTTGGTTGAGTTCATTCAGCAGCGTTATGGGAATGCTTTTACGATGCGTGTGGCTGCGTATCCCGAGTCACACCCTGAAGCAATGACCTTGTTAGATGACATTCAGGCGTTAAAGATGAAGCAAGATGCTGGCGCAACCAGTGCCTTGACGCAATATTTTTTTAATGCAGACAGTTTTTACCATTATCAGACATTAGCAGCTCGACACGGAGTTACGATGCCCATTATTCCGGGTATCATGCCGATTATGGATTTTGATAAATTACAGCGTTTCTCTAAGCGTTGTGAAGCTGAAATACCTCGCTGGTTAGTGAAGCAGATGGATTCCTATGCTAATGATCCAACATCGCAGTATCAGCTAGGCTTGGATGTTGTGACGCACTTGTGTGAACAGTTATTAAAGACGGGCGTGAAAGAGTTGCATTTTTATACTTTAAATCAAAGTCATGCGGTTAAAACGATTTTGGGTCGCCTAGGTGTAGTGTCTTATCAGCAGTCTGAAGAAGTTATGGTGTAGTGATGCAAGGTTTCTTTTCAGTTGGCTGAGTGGTGTAATTTAAAATAGAGGCTAGATTTTTTTCAGCTTGGCTCAGTGAAATATTTTGCCGTTCTGCAATTGAGGTTACTTGATCTAAACCAATTTTACCCGTTCCAAAGTAACAAGCTTCTGGGTGTGAAAAATAAAATCCAGAGACAGATGCTGCGGGTAGCATGGCGTAGCTTTCGGTGAGTGTCATGCCTGTGGTTTCTTGGGCATTTAGTAAATCAAATAAGAGTGTTTTATGGGTGTGGTCAGGGCACGCTGGGTAGCCAGGTGCGGGACGTATGCCATGATAGGCTTCTTGAATCAGTTCTTGATTGGATAGAGATTCATCGGCGGCATACCCCCAGTGTTGTTGGCGTACTTGTTCATGCAGGTGTTCAGCCAGGGCTTCGGCTAAACGGTCTGCAATGGCCTTGATGAGGATGACGTTATAACTGTCATTGTTTTGCTCGTAGTCCTGTAAGAGCTGCTTGATGCCGCTGCCTGCCGTCACTGCAAACAATCCGATATAATCCTTTTTGTTAGTGTGTTTGGGTGCAATAAAGTCAGCAATGGAATAATGGGCTTTGTCATTAGAACGTATCATTTGTTGGCGTATGCAGCAAAAAGTAGCAATGGGTGTTTGACGGTCTTCGTCAGCATATATCATAATGTCATCATCAATGCTGTTTGCGGGGAAAAACCCAAACACAGCCTTCGCTTCAATCAGTGAACGATCGATGAGTGTGTCCAGCATGGCATTAGCATCATTCAATAAGTCGGTAGCAGCATCACCAATGATGTCATCGGATAATAATTTGGGAAATGATCCGGCTAATGACCACGCTTTAAAAAAAGGTGTCCAGTCTATGTACTGGCGTAATGGGTTAACGTCGATATTATCTAATACGCGTGTGCCTATCCAGGTGGGTTTGTGTGGTGTGTGCTGATCCCAGTCAATTTTAAAACGGTTGGCACGGGCGTCTTTTAAGGGGAGTTGATGGGCTTCTTGATGGCGGTTTTCATACTGGTGTCGTAAACTGTTGTAGGTATTTTGGATGTCTTCTAGCACGGCATCGCGTTTTTCTTCGTTGAGTAGGTCATTGCATGCACGGACGACACGCGAGGCATCTTTAATATAGAGGCAGGCATGGTCATAGTGAGGAGAAATTTTGACTGCGGTGTGTAATCGTGATGTGGTCGCACCACCAATCAATAAAGGAATATTGAAGCCTTGTCGCTGCATTTCGGCAGCTACATGGCACATTTCATCAAGTGATGGAGTAATTAAACCGCTCAATCCTATCATGTCAGCTTTATGTTCTTTAGCGGCTTTAAGAATGGTTTCACACGGTGTCATAACACCTAGGTCAATCACTTTATAGTTGTTACATTCTAAAACAACGCCGACAATGTTTTTTCCAATGTCATGGACATCACCTTTTACAGTGGCCATAATAATAATCCCTTTATGTTTCTGAGCGGATGATTTTTCAGCCTCGATGAAGGGCACTAAGTGAGCAACGGCTTGTTTCATAACACGTGCACTTTTGACCACTTGTGGGAGAAACATTTTT
>JABABC010000160.1 GCA_014238445.1 Coxiellaceae bacterium | reverse complement strand
CGACTATAATCCAAATACCAGGAATATCTTTATCCGTTCGCTCACGTGTTGTTGCGACATGCGATGACTTACGTTTAATTGGAGTCTGCCAACCATCCAGTAACGGTTTTATCAGCCTTAATAAGGTCCATACACCCCCGACAAGCATGACCCCAACTCCCACAAAACGTAAATGCGACGACCACATTTCCATCACATCACCATACACGCCGTGCACAGAGCCACCAGCAGGCAAACCAAAGTATAAAAATAGCGCAGGCATCAGAACAACCCACCCGACAACGACACCGGCCAACAAACTCAAACCCACCTCAATTCCGATAATGTAACCGGCGGCCACTAATGCTGGATTATACCCAACACCCAGACCCATCAATGTTGGCCCCACGCGAAACCATACTTGCAGCGAGTCTGAGAAGATTTGAAGTCCTGCTTGACAAAAACTCACTACACCGCCTACTAAAGCACCCCAACATAAAGCACCTAAATCGCCGCCACCATCTGCACAAGCCGTGAGGACTTTACCAATAGCAGTGCCTTCAGGGAATCGTAA
The DNA here is from genome assembly GCA_014238445.1 of Coxiellaceae bacterium. Taxonomy (GTDB): domain Bacteria; phylum Pseudomonadota; class Gammaproteobacteria; order Coxiellales; family Coxiellaceae; genus UBA9148. The sequence goes on along the minus strand of JABABC010000160.1, from coordinate 11,351 downwards.
GGTTGGGATATTCAACAAGACACGGCGCAAGGGCACTGAGAATAAAACACCTAACACACCGCCCAACATGGTTATCATCAGTGTTTGCCAATAAGGAAAGTGCTGCCAATAGTGCAACAAAATCATAGCTGGTAAAACAAAAGACACCGCTGCGGCCACACCCTCACCGGCAGAGGCTGCCGTTTGAACCATCGTGCTTTCTAAAATATTAGATCGTTTAAAAAAACGCAGAATACCTATCGAGATGACAGACGCAGGTATGGATGCCGAAATGGTTGTCCCGACTTTTAACGCTAAATAACAATTCGCTCCAGCTAAAATACAAGCCAACACAATGGAGAGCACAATCACTTTAAAGGTTAATTCAGGTAAAGATTCACTCGCGGGAATATAAGGCTTAAGAACGGAATTCGACTCACTCACACTGTCACTCGCTTATGCTAATTAAATGCAGAGCGATTATACACAAAAAACCACTGTAAAGGTAGAAACCTACATATCACTTGTTATCTAATGCTTTAAATACACCTCTTAAGATATTGATCTCATTCTTTTTTAAGCGAGAGCGATGGAATAAACGGTACAATCGGCGCATTAACAACTTAGGGTGTTTAGGGTCTAAAACGTTCAATTTAATAAGCACCTGCTCCATATGGTCCATGAAATGAACCACCTCTTCTCCACTGGCCCACGCCTCACCGGGATCAGATATTTCTGTCCTAGATAACACAGAGAGCTGATCAGATCGGCTCGCTACACGAAGTTCATAACAGATAACTTGAACAGCTGCTGCTAAGTTTAAAGAAGAAAACGTTTCATCCGTATTGATATGGACATGTGACTGACACACGGCCAGCTCATCATTGGTCAACCCCGCATGCTCTCGACCAAACACAAAGGCGACAGGCGCATGCAACGACTTAACGGCTTGTTCAGCACACTCACGTGGCGTGCATAAAGGCCATTCCAAGGATCGTTGACGCGCACTGGTAGCGAAAGCAAACTCCACGTCTCGTAATGCCTCGGACATGGAATCAACCACACAGGCACCCTGCAACAGATCATCCGCTCCAGCAGCCATCTGCATAGCCCTCTGATCCAGGGTACACCGAGGATTCACAAGATAAAGCTGTGATAAGCCCATAGTTTTCATAGCCCTAGCAGCAGCCCCAATGTTTCCGGGGTGCGTTGGTTCAACAAGAACAATACGGGCATTCTGTAACATCACTGATTCCTCACGATCAAGATCGACAATCTTCACCCAATAGAGCTTAATAAAAAGCGCAATGTACAATAATCCGACGCATTCCACCAGTCTTAGCTCGAGGTTGCATCCTGTGCCCGTTTTGCTATGCTTGGCGCAATTCATAGTCAGAGGAAACACCATGCACCCCATGCTCACGATTGCCTTACAAGCCTCTCGCCAAGCGAGCAAACACATCTTGCGCGCTTTTGACCAACCAGATCGGATCACCGTCTCGGAAAAATCTACCAATGACTACGTAACTAACGTCGACACCTTCGCCGAAGAAGTCATTATAGAACACATCCAACAAGCCTACCCATCACATAGCATCTTGGCAGAAGAACATGGCTCAATAGAAGGTGACGAATACTGCTGGATCATCGACCCTTTAGACGGGACTACCAATTTCATCCATGGTATTCCACACTTTTCCATTTCAATTGGCGTCAAAAAACAGGATGAAATGATTGTGAGCCTCATTTTTGATCCTATTCGTAATGAACTCTTTACAGCCACCAAAGGCGCAGGCGCTCAACTGAACCACCGTCGCATGCGAGTCTCCAACACCGCACAGATATCACTAGCGTTGATTGGAACCGGCTTCCCTTTTCGTGACAAACAGCACATCACACCTTATCTCAGCACATTCTCACACATACTCCCTCAAACATCGGACATTCGACGCTCAGGTTCCGCTGCATTAGACCTCGCCTATGTCGCTTGCGGCCGACTGGATGGGTTCTGGGAACCTTCATTGAAAGCTTGGGACATGGCTGCCGGTGCGCTACTCATTCAAGAAGCTGGAGGCATGCTCTGTGACTTTAATGGGGAACAAGATTACCTCTCCAATGGCTGCATCATTGCTGGCAACCCTAAGATCCACAAACAACTCGCTCACTCCGTCATGAAAACGCTACATGAAAAACACTGAGGAACATCACGCTATTTATCTGAAAACTGCTTTTCATATCAGTGAGTCAGAAACGTTTTGTCGTCAACCTTTGCTTAAACTACAGTCCTCGCTGCCGCTGCACCTCATGCAGACAAATACCCGTTGCAACTGACACATTCAAACTACTGACATCCCCAGGCAAATCAATGCGCGCTAAGAAATCGCATTGCTCACGAACCAGTCGTCGCATCCCACTACCTTCATTGCCCATCACAACAGCCATTGGTCCTTTTAGATCTAACGCAGTTATCTCATCCGTGGATTGATCATCTGTTCCAACGATCCACACCCCTTGTTTTTTTAACCACTGCATGGTTCTGACTAAATTGGTAACGGGAATAAAAGGAGTCAGCGCTGCGGCGCCACAAGCCACTTTTTCAACAACCGGCGTCATACCCACTGCTCGATCTTTCGGTGCTATCACTGCACAAACATTAAAGGCATTAGCGCTTCGCAAACAGGCACCTAAGTTATGAGGGTCCTGCAAGCTATCCAGTAACAACAGTAAAGGCGATACTTCATCGGATAAAATAGTTGGCAAGTCCTGCTCGGAGTAACGCACTTGATCCTGAGTTTGAGCAATCATACCTTGATGCACTTGACCATTTGCCATTTGATTTAATGAAACCAGAGGAGTTTCTACGATAGCAATACCTTGTTGGTTTGCTAACTGGTGGATCACTGTCATACGAGCATCTTGTCGCCCTGACTGCACATACAATTGCATAATTATCTGAGGAGACGTTTGCATCGCAACACGCAAGGCATGATAACCGTAAATCCATTGAGCTTGTGACATAAGAAACCTCAGGTGAAAACTTGCACCTTTTTTAGGATTCGCTATGATGACAGCTAATTTTCAGGAAGACAAGGATGCTCCATGCGCGCACAATGCCTATTTTTAAACCGCTTTAAAATAACACTGATAACCGTCATGATATCGCTATTACTCAATGCATGCAGCACCGCTGTCCAACAAGACGGGCCACCCAAACACAGCATCGATGTCAGTCAAATTCATAATCCCACCCCTCATAAAGAACCCAAAAGTCGATACGGTAACCCGCCCTCATACGTTATTGCAGGGAAACGTTACTATGTACTTCCAACAGCAGACGGCTACCAAAAGAAAGGCATCGCTTCATGGTATGGCACCAAGTTTCATGGACGCTTGACCTCCAGTCGCGAACCCTATGACATGCTTGCGATGACCGCTGCCAGTCCTGAACTACCGATTCCTTGTTATGCTGAAGTCACCAACTTAGAAAATGGTCACAGCATCATTGTTCGCGTGAATGACCGAGGTCCTTTTGCTCCTAATCGCATTATTGACCTCTCTTATGCAGCTGCCACTAAACTGGGCTTTTCTAAAAAAGGCACCGCGTTAGTTGAGGTCAAAACCATTACTGAGGCACCACAACATATGCTGGCGAGCACGTCGGTACAGAGCTCCTCCCCTATCAATCACGCCACTCAGACACCCAACAACCCCCAACTCTACCTGCAAGTCGGTGCATTTCATGATCAACATAATGCCACCCATTTACAGCAAGAAATGAGCCAACTGACACATCAACATGTCCGCATTCAGGAAAAGCATATGACCACCCACACACTCTACCTGGTGCAAATTGGCCCACTCAAGGGTGTTGGAGAATCCGATCATTTGCTGGATCAATTACATCAAGCAGGCCACCAAGAAGCCGTAACGGTGATTAGCTAACTGAGCACCTATGACACAACTCACAACCACACACACCTGGGATAACCTGCTCGCACAAGAAAAGCAAAAGCCCTATTTCCAGACGATGGAGTCCTACCTGAACCAGCAAGCTGCCGACGGTGTGACCCTCTACCCAGCCGCTCATGAGCGCTTTAATGCCTTTCAACTGACTTCTTTCTCCTCAGTTAAAGTCGTACTGATTGGCCAAGACCCCTACCACGGCCCCGGACAAGCCCATGGCTTATCCTTTTCCGTTCAATCAGGAACACCGCTGCCACCGTCGTTACGCAATGTCTTTAAAGCACTCAAAGCAGATTTAGCGATTCCTCCTGCTAAAGAAGGTGACTTAACTGCTTGGGCTCAACAAGGTGTACTTCTTCTAAATACAGCGCTCTCAGTTGAAGCTCATCATGCCGGTTCTCATACTCACATCGGGTGGCAGACATTCACTGATGCAGCGATAGATTATTTAAATCACCACCCTAAACCGATCCTCTTTTTACTCTGGGGGAAACACGCGCAAAAAAAAGCTCAAATCATTACAAACACACATCATCACGCACTCATGGCACCTCACCCCTCCCCCTTATCAGCGCATCGCGGATTTCTCACATGCCAACACTTTTCTCAAGCTAATGACTGGCTAGTGAGACAAGGACATACTCCCATTGAATGGGAGTTACCCCAATCAACATAAGGCCTAACAGCTTGACTTCATTCAAGCTGCTCGCTAGAGTGATTACCTCAGTCGAGGTGAGCCGGGTACTAACAAGCACGCTTTTTTAGCTTCAGGAGGCAAGCTATAAAAGGCCCACACTCCTCCCTTAGCTGTGACATCGAAACACCCGGAGACCTCTTATGGCGGTACTAAGAATTTTACAATACCCTGACCCTCGCTTAAAAACTGTAGGTATAGCCGTCACTGATTTTGGTAATGACATACAACGTATTATCGATGATATGTTTGAAACCCACTATGCCCAAGAAAACTGCGCCGCATTAGCCGCAACGCAACTAGACCTTATTGATCCACCGCATATCACCGTCATTGATTTCTCTGAAAAAAAAAATGAACCCCTGTGTCTAGTAAACGCTAACATCGTTGCCAACGAAGGCAAGACAATCGAAGAAGAAGGGTGCATGTCAGTTGGCCCTGGTGGAGCGGTGTATGAAAAAGTTATCCGCGCTGAGAAAATCACTGTCGAAGCCCAAGACCGTGATGGCAACGCACTGAATTTTGAAGCCGATGGCTTTATGGCCAAATGCATTCAACATGAACTCGATCACTTAAAAGGCATCTTATTCATTGACCACCTAAGCCCTCTAAAAAGGCAGCGCGTATTTAAGCAACTCAAAAAGATCAACAAGAAACAATGATAACTCAGTTCAAAGCAATACCGCATACGTAATAGACGCATACACCAAGGAAGAGACAATATGTCAAGCGACACATTAAGGAATGACACGAATCACTGGTTTGAATACGATACACGTATATTAATCCGCACGATCACCATCATGTGCATCTACATTCTCTCATGGAACTTACAAACCTTTATTTACATGCACTACAACTTAGCAATGGACAGCTTGTTTCTTTGCCTATTCTTCACCGTCATGGCAGCGATTTATTTCTTAACCAAACCTCGTCCTCAGCTAAACCGCTTTGGAATAACCAAAGCATATTTCTTTAGTTCCATGGGTGAAAGCTTACTCTGGACCATCGCCTTCTGCGCGATTATCACTGTAATCATTGATTACTTTTCCACACAACCCTTGCATTTATCACTGACGATTAAACCGAGTCGATACACCAGCGTACTGATCTACCTGCCTTTTTCTTTTATTCAAGAATTCATCATTCGAGGCGTTCTACAAACAACTCTGTTTAATATTTATAAAAAACAACACCTATTGCTAGCGATCATTGTTTCTAATCTTATTTTTGCCTGTGCTCATGTCACATTCTTTGGGTTTACACACGCAACACTGATCATGATCCCTGGGATAATGTGGGGTTATATGTATTACAGGAAACCCAACCTCGCGGGCGTCACACTGTCGCACACGCTGATAGGCATTTATGTGTTTGACATCCTACACTTTCAATTCATCCCCACACAATATTGCATTTATTCACTGATCTAACAGCTAGCAATACCCGTGATGATTATGATGCCGGCCACCTATCGGAAGATGGCTTTATCGTGCTGGCAGCTGTTGTGCCGGGGACTTGCTGTGCGTGCGACTGCAGTGTCTGATGGGTATTAACAAAGGGGCTCTTCGTTGTGTAACGTCCTGATAAATCCAAAATAGAAACATCATTCAACACCATACCTGAGCGATTCGATCGAGAACCTGACGTCACTCCAGAAAAGCCTGCTGTCTCACCAAAGAACATGGCATGTAAAAAATCTTCCCCGCACTTTTGAGGAATCCCTAATAAATTACCCACCTGGTGCTTCACAACAAACAAGCCAATAGAAGCTGGGCTTAAATCTGAAAATTTCTTGATAATCTTGTCATCGATAAACACCCCTTCATTCACTATATGCACTAAAGCATCGGATGTGTTCACTGCAATGGTTTGATTCGTAATGCCATCACGCAACCAACGAAAGAATGCCTCTCCTTCTCGATTAACAGCAGGGACAAGCAACTCCTCACTCAGCTGACCTAGCGCATTCAGCAGGTCCATAATGTCATCTAACTTAATGAGCGCTAGAGCTCGTCGAATACCGCCTCCACGACCATCCTCACCATTGAGAGCATCTAACCATTGAGAGTAAATATCAAAATCGCTGGATATCCATAAAAACCCTTCACGAGGCATCAGCTGGCGCGCCAATAAAACAGTGATTGATCCTTGTAAACGCTGCTGCAAGTAATGACGAGGGTAAATTTTATAATAAGTTCCTTGATTAAATGGCATCACACCCGCAAAGGGATTCCACTCTTCCAAAAAATCACCTTCCTTGTCAGTAATAATCACGCAGTGACTGCAGACCACGTGACCTACATCACATAGCATCGCGGCTGAAAATAAAGCATATTTATTTAACAGCGATAATGACTGATTTTCTGGGGCTTGCATCACTAAAATAGCGCGAGCAATCCCTTCACTGAGCAAACCGCCTAATAAACCATTGGTCTGTCGTGGCAAGAGTTGCACGCAAGCTGCAAAAGCATGTATTAATTTAACGTACAGCTCATGAAAGGCTTCTTCTTCTAAACCCGATACCGTTTGCAACTGCTGAATGACGGCCTGATAACGAAAGGAGTCCATCATGTCGCCAGACTGCAGCACCGGTAAAAGATACCCTTCCTTATAAGCTTTAAAACGAATCGTGTTCATGTCAGTGGGTGTTTGCTTGATAAACATAGTTCCTCACTCAGCGTCAAATTATCTACTGTTTTTTAAGCATCATAGTCTACGGTTATATCTTAGAATAGAGTATGGGCTATCCGCAACAAGGGCCCTAGGATATCGCTCACACCACCCTCAATATGATCATATTTTAAACATAACAGACCTGAACTGCTCATAAAAAGAGCACTTCATCGCCAAACAAGCGCATCAGGTAAGCCTTTGAGAAAGCTTGAACTATTCGGGTACTGATGTATCCTAATCCCTTTTCAAGATGTTAATGGACGCGTTCGCATGTCAGACAGCTACAACCCCACTACCACCGAACATGAAGCGCAGGCTTTTTGGGATTCTCACAACTACTTCGCTGTTCGAGAAGACTTAAGCCGCGAGAAATTTTACTGCCTAGCCATGCTCCCCTACCCCAGTGGCGATTTACACGTAGGTCACGTGCGTAACTACACCCTGAGCGATGCCGTTTCTCGCTATCAACACATGCTGGGCAAGAACGTCATGCAACCGATGGGATGGGATGCGTTTGGCTTACCTGCAGAAAACGCAGCCATCAAACATAAAACCTCACCGTCTGAATGGACACACAAAAATATTCAACGTATGCGCAAACAACTCAAACAACTGGGTTTTGCTATCGATTGGAAACGTGAAATTGCCACGTGCGAACCCTCCTATTATCAATGGGAACAATGGCTCTTTGTGCGCCTTTATAAAAAAGGACTTGTCTATAAGAAAAAATCCTTAGTGAATTGGGACCCTGTGGACCAAACTGTGCTAGCGAATGAACAGGTAGTGGATGGTAAAGGGTGGCGCTCTGGCGCACCCGTTGAGCAACGCGAAATTGCTCAATGGTTCTTTAAAATCACCGACTATGCCGACCAGTTGCTGGATGACTTAGACACACTAACAGGCTGGCCTCAACAAGTTGTCACTATGCAAAAAAACTGGATTGGCCGCTCCAAAGGGCTAAAAATTCAATTTAAAGTCATACAAAAAGTAAAACATTATTTGGAGGTTTTCACCACTCGCCCAGACACACTGATGGGTGCGACTTACCTCGCTATTGCAACCCAGCACCCCCTAGCTCAACAAGCAGCTGATGATGACAAATCCATTGCGAAATTTATTAAACAACACCAAGAAGTGGTCACCGAAGCCGAACGAGCGACGCAAGACAAGCACGGTGTTTTTTCCGGGTATTACGTTCGCCACCCTATCACAAAAGCCAAACTACCGGTTTGGATCTGCAATTTCGTCCTGATGGAATATGGCTCTGGCGCAGTGATGTCAGTGCCAGCACATGATCAACGTGACTTTGAATTTGCACAACAGTACCAGCTACCGATTCAACCCGTGATAATAGCCAACAAACAAGCCACTTGGAACTTTGACGAAGCCCCGTACACCGAGCCCGGCATTCTCATCAACTCGGGTGATTTTGATGGGCTTAAATCCAAAGCAGCCTCGAAGAAAATCACATTGACACTAGAAGAAAAAGGTCTCGCGGAAGTAACCACGCACTATCGATTACGTGACTGGGGTATTTCTCGACAACGCTACTGGGGCACACCTATCCCCATGGTAACGTGCAAGCGCTGTGGCGATGTTCCTGTACCAGAAGAAGCCCTACCGGTTGAACTGCCCACGGACTTAGTGCCGCAAGCTCAAGGGTCTATTTTACAACACACACCAGAATTCTATAAAACCACCTGCCCGCAATGTGGCAAATCGGCTAAGCGTGATACCGACACCATGGATACGTTTGTCGAATCCTCATGGTACTACGCTCGCTATTGTTGTCATGACCAACATCAAGCCATGTTAGATAACCGAACCAATTACTGGACACCCGTGGATTATTACATTGGCGGCATAGAACATGCCGTTATGCATTTATTATACGCGCGCTTCATGCATAAGGTCTTACGTGATGAAGGCCTCGTTAACTCCGACGAACCATTTCAAACCTTACTCACTCAGGGCATGGTACTAAAAGACGGTGCTAAAATGTCAAAATCCAAAGGTAACACCGTCTCGCCGACAACGCTGATCAAACACTATGGCGCTGACACCTTGCGCTTTTTTCAACTGTTTGCAGCACCGCCAGAACAATCACTCGAATGGTCTGACAGTGGCATCGAAGGTGCTCACCGTTTCTTAAAAAAACTATGGTCGTTTTGCATGGAACACCAAACCCTCATCCGTGAAGCAAAAGCCATTCTCGTTGATGACACAATCAAAGCTGACCTAATCAACAGTACCGCTTATCAACATTTTCACGGCCTCTTAAAACAAGCCTGCCTTGATATGAATAAATCACAATTTAATACCGTTGCTTCTGCGACGATGAAAATGTTAAACCTACTGACACAGCTGGATAATAGCGCACCAAGCTACCCTTTCCTTTTACGTGAATGTACTTCCATCATTTTGCGTGTGCTAGCACCCATTACTCCGCATATCACACACAGCCTCTGGCTGTTACTAGCGTACCCGGAAGATATTTTCTCATCACCCTGGCCTACGCCCGACGAACAAGCACTGCAACAGCAGCTGGTAACATGGGTGGTTCAAATTAATGGCAAAAAGCGAGCTGTCCTTACTGTATCACCTGACCTTTCTCAAGAAGAAACAGAACAAGCGGCACTCAACGATGAACAGATACAGCAACAGTTATCTGAACACACCATCAAAAAGATCATTGTGATTCCGAAAAAACTCATTAACATCGTGGTGTAACACCTTATGAGCATAACTCAAAGAACAAAACGATGCCGCACTTACATGCTCGCCCTTATCCTTATGCTCTGCAGTGGCTGTGGCCTTCATCTACAGCAATTAAGTGACTACCCCACCAGCCTCTCCACAGTATACATTGTACAACCTAACACCTACGATCATGGCTTTACCGATGAATTAACCCGCTTTTTTACACGCATGCACGCCACCATCACGGAATCTCAATCTCAATCCCCCATTATTATCAGACCATCAAACATCCACTACTCCTCAAAGAGTAGTGCACTCAACTCTGGCAGTAACGCCACATCAACCACCTATAGGCTGCATGTCAGAATTACGGTGCTTGATCAACACCATCATCAATTATTAAAACCACGAACATTTGCGAGTTCTCAAACCATCTCACAAAACTCAACCATCATTAACACCTCATCAAAAAACTCATTAATGTATTCTGAACTCACGCATAATGTCATACAGCGCATTAGCGCATGGCTGATGTCAAATAATTCCCAAATAACACTGCAATCAGCTATTGAGAGCACTCATGACCATTAATTCTGATCAGCTCATCTCACAACTTCAACAGTCACTCTCACCCATCTACCATATTCATGGTGACGAAGTATTGCTACAACAAGAAGCACGCACTGCCATTCGCCAAACAGCACAACAACGTGGCGCACAAGCCAGTCAAACGTTACTGATCACACCTGATGTTGACTGGCAGCACGTTTCCAGCACCTTGTCACAATCGGGCTTATTTGCCGAAAAAGAAGTGATTGATATTCGCCACCCAACGGGTAAATTTGATAAAAAAGCCACGACCATTCTCAGCGCCTACTGTAAAAAGCCGAACCCTGACAACACATTGATCATCAGCACCCCCAAACTCACCAAAGCGCAACTGAATACCGCTTTTTACAAAACACTCACGCAACAGAGCATCTCCGTTAAGCTTTGGCCCATACCACTACCGAAGTTACCTGCCTGGATTCAACAACGCATGCTAGCTAAAGGATTAAAAGCTGATCAACAGACCGCCCGAATGTTAGCCGAACTCACAGAAGGCAACTTGATCGCGACCCATCAAGCCATTGAGAAACTGCACTTGCTTTACCCTAACAAGCCTGTCACTCCTCCCATGCTGCAAGCCATACTCAGCAATCACCAACATTATTCCATTTATGATTTAACCAATGCAGCCTTATCAGGGCAGACGCAAAAAACCCTACACGTTTTATCAACACTGCGTGAAGAGCATACTGAACCGGTTTTAATACTATGGAACATCACTCGGGAATTG
>JABABC010000174.1 GCA_014238445.1 Coxiellaceae bacterium | reverse complement strand
TATAGTCTATATTTAGTGTAGGTACTGATTAAAGTGCCATCGCTGCTGGCTTTTGGAGTAAGGGATTGGTATCCCTGGCAGTGATGGAGGTTTGCTTTGATTGGTGGGTATTTTTAAACAACGGTAATCAGGACAAGTCACGGTTGTGGTTTGATCGATTGGGAGGATATCATGAAAAATTTACTAGCCACAACCGTTCTGGCCGCCGCTTCACTCCTCACCTCAGCTTTCGCACAGGGGAACGTCCCCCCGCACTACGAACCCTGTATGCACCCCTCCAACGACGTCTTGGTTAGTGCCCTGATCCGCCACACCGACTGCAAGAAAAATAACCCGCCTTTCAAGGGCCCCTGCACCCTTGCGGATCAAAATTGCGTGGTGAACGACGTACCTGACGCACAGTGCGAACCAGACCCCGCAGGGTTACCATTCCGCATGCAATGCACTGTCAACGGCGAACGTTATCGCTTCTGGTGCTCCGGGGGCTTCTTTTCGGGGCCTTATAAGCACAAATCCTCCCTAACGCGCTTTACTTGCATTAAGTACCCGTAGGCTACTGATGGATAATACGCCCCTTCGTGGCGGCGCGAGGATTTGTGATTGGTGAGGTGCACGTTGGCTGTTTTTTGCTGTATTGGCTCCGCGAGCCGTCGCGTAACTGCGAACTCTCTGTGATGCATCGCGTCCCAAAACTCAGCTCGAAGTCCACGCCTTGAGCCAGCCATTTTCACAGGAATGAGATTTGTCTGACTTTTATTTAATTTTTGAAACCAATAAAGAAACTGATGGTAGATAAGATCGTGAGTACGACACGATGCCATTTTTGTTTGATGAGATTCACCAAAAGCTTGGCACCAATTTTCCCATTCAGGTCTAGAGAGAGTATTTGCCATCAATATCACCTTGTTATTTAAAGATACAAGGCTATCAGCTTAAAAATATTTGGCTAGGGTGTAGTTGCTGTGACGCTTACAAAGGTGGCCATATTCTTGAGATCACATCACTCGCTGTTTTAAAGCTAATAATTAGCAATTCTTTGTCATTGCCTCATGATACTAAGCTGTGTTAAAAAAATTTGGTTGTATCCTGAAGTGGTTGATTTTAGAAAGCAACTTAATGGGCTGATTGTTTTCATTGTTGAAGCTCTTGACAAAGACCCAGGTTCAGGTGAACTGTTTATCTTTCGAAACAGGGCAAGAAACAAGTTAAAGATGGTATATTTCGATGGACGCTTGTTCTGGCTTCTTTATTGCAGATTAGAAAAAGGATGCTTTAAGTTGCCAGATACTAAATCAGCGACGTTATCGCTTAGTCCTGACCAATTTCAATGGTTGTTATCAGGTGTTGATTTTATGAATCAAAAAGTGAATAAACCACTTAAAATTAAGCATTATTATTGATTAAAATATTGTAACTATTAGATGAAAATGATAGAATTAACCTAAAATAAAAGGACAGATAACAGTGAATGATTTCGAACCTTCATATGATGATTTAAAAATCGAGCTCACTTATATGAAGCAGTATGTAGATCAACTTAGATATCAAATAGTAGAATTAAAGCGCAATAGATTTGGCTCAACTTCAGAGAAGTTTGATAATCCAATGCAAAAGCATTTACACTTCAACGAAATAAACGATCCTATTGATGTCACAGGTATGCCAGAACTTGCAACCGAAATCCCTTCCCACAAGAGCAAAAAGAAATCGAGGTTTAATTTGATCGCTAGAAAAAACTTTATGTTTTCATCATCACAAGAAGGAGCAAGAGCTTTATGCTTGAATTTCAGCTTAATTTGATCAGCTAAACTTCATAAGTTTGATCCTTATCAATACTATGTTAAAATAATGAAAAAAGTTCCCTACTGTGAAAAGGTAGAAGATTATGAGGAGTTGCTTCCATGGAATATTAAGCTTGAAAAGGTTGTTACGTAGGATTAATGCCCAGGTTCTTTATACCCACAGGGCACAAGCAAATTTAATTATTATTTTCTAGGGGGGAGCAACGCTCACATTTAAATAAATAGCTTATTATTTTAAAACTTAAATAATATAGGAAATATCGTGATGGGAAAAGTAAATGGAATTCACAAGACACCAGTAGAAACTACTAATAATAACGTACCCGCATACGGACAATACCGAGCACCCCAGGAAGTGATAAATTTGCTCGACCAATACATCGCTACGCGAGAGCAGGACCCCCGAGAAACGCAGAGCTGGATGGCAATGTTCACGCGTGTGAAAACACCAGCGTACACACGGACTAGCAAAACAAGTGCAGCAAGACAGATGAAGGCAAACCTAACAGTGGGTAACACATTGATTTTTGATTTGAGCAAAGCCCAATTGAAGTCAATAAGGCAGGGAGAACTAAGAAGAAATCTCACAAATATGTTAAGGAAAGCCAGCGAATATGGCTATTGTGATGTTGTGAAGCAGTTGTTGGCTCAACACGTGGATGTGAGTCAGGCCGATAAGGAAGGCTGTACAGCGTTGATGGCCGCGAGCCAGAATGGCCATGTCAATGTTGTGGATGTGCTGTTGGTTCATGGTGCTGATGTGAATCAGGCGGACGATGTGTCCGATTGGGTATCGGGCTCGGGGATTTTGTCTGAGTACGGTGTTACAGCGTTCATGCGCGCGTGTAAGCATGGTCATGCCAATGTTGTGGAGCGGCTGTTGGAAGCAGGCGCAGTGATGGATGTTTGCCATACAGAAGAGTTGATAGCCGCGATCCAGAATGGCCATGTCGATGTTGTGAATTTGCTGTTGGGTCATGGCGCTGACGT
>JABABC010000161.1 GCA_014238445.1 Coxiellaceae bacterium | reverse complement strand
GTAGTGATGGAAGAGCGACGTATGCGAGTCGATGATAATCCACAAGGACTCACTTGGTTGCATTTTAAGGCAGCTGCATTCTTAAATGGTCCCTATCATCAACCCACGATTGGTTGGATGCCGGATATTCAGCAATACACCTTGAGCAATGTCATGAGTTGGTATCACCGCTGGTATGCACCAAACAACGCAGAAATGATTGTGATTGGTGATGTTCATCCATCCGATGTATTTGCGATGGTGAAACATTATTTTGGATCCATCCCAGAAAAAGCACTGCCAGTGTCGAAAAAGAAAACGGAAGTTCCATCCTATGGGTTACGTCAAATTGCTGTTAAACGTCCCGCTCAGTTGCCGTGGGTTGTGATGGGGTATAATGTGCCTACGCTCGCGCAGCTGCCACAACAGGATCAATGGCAAGCGTATGCTTTATATGTAGCTTCAGCTGTTTTGTCAGAAGAGAATAGTGGTCGTTTTGCTCAGCAATTAATGCGTCAACAACAATTAGTTGCAGAGGCTACGTCATGGTATAGCCCGTTTTCTCGTTATCAATCCTTGTGGGTGATGGAAGCGATACCTGCAAAAGGTCAGTCGATTGAGGCAGTGAAACAAGGCTTATTCGATGAAGTGAAGACCTTGCAATCACAGCGAATCACGCCCAGTGAACTTGCTCGTATTAAAAAACAAGTGATTGCATCGAACACCTTTTCCCGGGACTCCATGGAGGAGGAAGCGATGTCGCTGGGTGAGGCAGAAATGGCCGGTATTCCATGGCAAGAAGTGATGCAGTTTAATCAGCACATACAAGCGGTGACTTCTGATCAAGTACAGCAGGTGGTCCAGCAATATTTCACGTCTAAGCAATTAACGATCGCGGTGTTAGAACCGGAGGCCTCAGCTCAAGCACCGAAGACACCTTTTCAAGCGGGAGGGCTCTCATGACTAATTTCCGTCGTTTTGTACAATGTCTGATATTTCTGTGTTGTTATGTCGTTGCATTAGGCTCTGTCTATGCATCATCTCACACGATGCCATCAATTCAGACTTGGACAACGTCACAAGGTGTTTCCGTGTATTTTGTGCACCGTTCGCGACAACCCATGTTGGATATTAATGTTGTGTTTAATGCAGGGTCGTCACGCGACCCTCAAGGCATGTACGGTTTAAGTGAGATGACTGCATCCCTGTTTAATCAAGGTACCACGATATTATCGGCTGATCAGATTGCCGAACAGTTAGGCGATCAAGGGAGTCTCTTTGAAGCATCATCTACGCAAGACTGGATGGCTCTCCATTTGCGTTCTTTAACTGACGTCAAAGCCTTAGAGCCGTCTATCGCATTACTTCATCGTCTCATTACGCAGCCGAGCTTTACTCAAACTGCTGTAGAGCAAAAAAAAGCACAAGCAAAAATAGCCTTAAAATATGCTTCACAAAATCCAGCTGAAGTGGCAAAGCAAGCATTTTTCAAAGCTTTGTATGGTTCTGGTCCTTATGGTCATACGGAATTAGGTACGGTGCAGGGCATTGATGCGATCACGCCTCATGCCGTACAATCCTTTTACCATCGTTACGTGGTATTGAAGAACGCGCAGATTATCATCGTGGGGGACTTGTCCGTTGCTCAGGCAACAGAGTTGTCAGAGCATTTGTTAGTTGGATTGCCAACTGGTAGGGCGGCTCTCGCTTTACCTCACCTTAAATCCCAAAGACATGTGCCCGTTGATGTCTCATTTCATTCACAGCAGGCGACTATTTTCTTGGGATATTTAGGGATTACTCGTAATAACCCGGATTATTTTGCGTTGTTAGTGGGTAATCATATTGTCGGTGGAATGCCATTGAGTTCACTATTATTTAATGTTGTTCGAAACCAGCATGGGTTAGCTTATTCGGTAATTAGCGCGTTACAGCCTTTACAACAACCAGGGCCATGGTTTGTGTTTATGCAAACACAAGCGCCTCAATCCGCAGAAGCTATACAATACGTTGAGAAAGTCATTGCTCGTATGAAGACACAACCTGTAACTGATGAGCAGCTTAAAGCAGCGCAGGCCAATCTCATCGGTTCTTTTCCTATAGCGATT
>JABABC010000141.1 GCA_014238445.1 Coxiellaceae bacterium | reverse complement strand
TTCACTTTTGTTTAATAAATATTTGGCAGATGCGTGATTTTTCATCTGGATTCATCTTTTGTAGCTGTATGTTTCCTGTAAATTCCCCCCATTCTTTAGGGTCCCCCCGATTTTCATCAGCCTGAATCCCAAGCCATTTTATATAGTATTTATTATTATTAATAGCTGCGGTTAGCGAAGTGTTTGTTTTCTTAGGTTGATCGATATAATAGGCATATTCTTTATCTACCCCCATGTTACTAACGATTGTCTTTTTTGGCGTAATCGTAAAGCTACTTTTCTTTGTGGCAACAATTGAAGGGACACCATTAGCTCTATTTGTGACATTTGACATATCAACTTTTAGTGATAGATATTTTAGTGCAGACTGGTCATCTTTAAGCACAGCTTTACAGTCACTTCTATTGCTTGCAACACTCTGAATAGACTTGTCTGGCGCTTTAATCATAATGAACACATCTTCTGATTTACTTTCTTGCGCTAGTAAGCTCATAGAAAAAATACTCATAATAATTCCAATCGTAATTTTATACTTCATGTGACCGCCTTTATTTGGATAGCATCTCTATCATTGTAGTCTATTATTATTAAGTCGGGGGATCTTGATCCAAGAGTTAGAAAAATACAATCATAACTGGCTGAATATATTTGAATTTTATCTTTTTAGTGACCAGCAATAAAATCATCCAAAAGCGTCAGGCTTTGATCTTTCCATTGTCGATAAAACACCCATAAAGGATGGCCTGCATCACACCAGCGATAGCGCTGATAAAGTTGATCCACTAAGGTTAGCGCCATTGGATACAGTGATGTGAGTTTCCAGTTCATGCGGGTTTATAGGCTGATAGTCATAAAACGCAAGGGTGTAGTTTATGTGACGCTCACGGCTGTTACATGCTAAGGGTTACGCTTTCGTTTATGGCCAGTTTCCCGGTCATCACTATAGTCTTTACGACTTGAATTATTTTTCTGAAATAATCTAAAATTATCTAGTAGCAGTGGCGCTTGCTCTTCAGCAACTCTTCTAGAAAAATCAGGCCCCATTTCTATAATAGTCTCTAGGGTCCAGACGCCTGCTTCAATCAATGGTATTACTGCTTCATTGTTAGAGGCTTCAATAACTCTCATAGCTAAAGTTGCGATTTTGCGAGTAAAACTTGTTTCAATTAAATGGGGTGAAAATTTACCATTCAGGCTTTTGGGGTCACTAGAGTTGGCTTTACTCACTAATAATTCTGCTAATACTTTTGGCGATTTTGGTGCTAACTCGTCTGCAAGCTCTTCAGTTAATAGCCAAGAGCGTCATTGTTTTTTTAAATTATATTGCAAAGGCACCGTTGAAATTTTTAAAAAACGATAATTGCCTTCCTCTCGAGTAAGTGGGCATCTAACAACTAGATTGCTAGTAAATTTTCCCCAGGCTGCTGCGCCAATAACTGGATAAATAGTACTTCCAACAATAACCAGCCTAGTTTTATCAAAATTCTCATCATTAAGTGACTCTAGTGTGATAGGGCATCTATCTAAATTTATTCTTGGCACTATAATTTCTTTCTATATGTATTTCGGCCTGTACGCAAAAGATAAGATAACATGTGAGTAGGGTGTAGTTGCTGTAACGGTGATGTTGGAGGCTCACATAGGTCTCATGATGTGGATGATCGCTCGTAATGAACGCGAGCGATCAATATGGTGGTGGGGATTATTCAGCCGACACGGTTTCATTAATGGCTGTGGCTTTGGTTATCATCACAGGCTCTGCGGGAACATCTTGATGGCCGTTGCGTGAAGTTGTTTCGACCACTTTAATCTGATCTACAACCTCCATGCCTTCGATGATTTTTCCAAAGACGCAATAACCATAACCTTGAGAGTCTTTCGATTGGAAGTTTAAGAAGGCGTTGTCTTTTACGTTAATGAAAAATTGTGATGATGCCGAATGAGGTTCCATGGTGCGTGCCATAGCTAAGGTGCCACGTGTGTTTTGAGCGCCGTGCTCGGCTTCATTGTCAATGGGGTCGTGCGTGTCTTTTTCATTCATGTCGGCATCAAAACCGCCACCTTGAATCATAAAATCGTTAATGACTCTATGGA
This sequence comes from Coxiellaceae bacterium, assembly GCA_014238445.1. Taxonomy (GTDB): domain Bacteria; phylum Pseudomonadota; class Gammaproteobacteria; order Coxiellales; family Coxiellaceae; genus UBA9148. The sequence continues at coordinate 2,998 of JABABC010000141.1, read as the reverse complement.
ACATGGTGTTATCATAAAAGCCTTCTTCCACGTAGTGTAAAAAGTTTTTTGCAGTGTTTGGCGTGTTTGTGTGATCTAATTCAATATCGATCGTGCCTAATGAAGTTTCTAAACGAATCATGTTTTTCTCCTAAATAATGGATCTATTTATTTTAGCCAAGCTCTCGCGTTACGAAAGAGTTGTAACCAGGGAGCGATATCGCCCCAGGTGTTGGGTGCCCAAGAGTATTGTGAGGTGCGAAAGACGCGCTCAGGGTGGGGCATCATGAGTGTAACACGACCATCGGTTGTGGTGACGCCAGCGATGCCTCCAGGGCTTCCATTGGGGTTGTAGGGGTAGCGCTGTGTTACTTGATGTGAATGGTCGACGTAGTGTAAGCAGGTGCGTTGATCTTGTTGAATGAGCTGCAAGTCTTGTGGGGAGTTAAATGTCGCTTGCCCCTCGGTGTGCGACACAACGACCGGTAAGACGCTGCCTTGCATGCCTTCTAATAGCACAGAGGGTGATGCTGGAATGTTAACTAAACTTAAGCGTGCTTCAAACTGTTCTGATTGGTTGCGTTGCCAGAGTGGGAATCCCTCGCTGCCAGGAATCAGCGACTGTAATTGCGCTAGCATCTGACAGCCATTGCAAACGCCTAAGGTAAAGGTGTTTTCGCGATTGAAAAAGGATGCAAAGCTATCGTGTAGTATCGGGTTTCGTAAAATTGATTCAGCCCAACCTCGACCAGCACCCAGTACATCGCCATACGAAAAACCGCCGCAAACTGCTAAGCCCTGAAACTCAGTTAAGGACTGTTTGCTGTGAATGAGATCTGTCATGTGAACATCGTGACAACTAAAACCGCAGCGTTCGAAGGCCGCTGCCATTTCAATGTGACCATTGGTGCCTTGTTCGCGCAGTATGGCTATCTTAGGTGGCGTGAGGTTCAGGTAAGGTGCACTAACATCGGTGTTGCTATCGAATGTGATGTCTGCATTAAGACCCGGGTCTTTTGCATCGAGTAAATTGTCATATGCTTGTTGTGCGCATTCTGGGTTATCGCGTAAGGCTTGCATGTGGAATGAAGTAGCCGACCATAAGCGGTGTAATGTGACACGGGCTTCATCCACCAGTGCATTTTCGTTATGCGTGATGTGTAGTGTATCGGATGAGTTGGGTTGCCCAATGACATGTGTTTGATCGAGTAGTTCATGGTTTTTGAGAATAGCTTGTGTGCGTAGGACGTGCTCAGTAGCCACTTCAATAACGACACCTAGCTCTTCATTGAATAAAGCAGCAATGGGGTTATTTCCAAGCATGCTGATATCCAGTGATAAGCCGCAATGTGAAGCGAAAGCCATTTCAGCTACAGTGACAAACAAGCCGCCATCTGAGCGATCATGGTAGGCCAGCAGAAGGTCTTTGGACTTTAATTCCTGTAAAGCGGTAAACCCATTTTTCAGGAGTTCTGGCCTATCAATGTCGGCAGGACGTTGCCCTAAGGATTGATACACTTGCGTTAATACTGACCCGCCTAAACATTGATTGCCGTCAGCAAGATCAATGAATAGCAGGGTGGTGTCTTGATTGGGGTGGAGTTCGGGTGTCAGAGTTTGAGTGACATCAGCCACAGGGGCGGCAGCAGTGATAATTAATGAAACTGGCGAGGCAACCGTGTGTGTTTGTTCGTTGTCTTGCCATTCTACTTTCATGGAGAGTGAATCTTTACCCACGGGAATGTTAATACCCAATGCAGGGCACAGCTCCATGCCAACCGCTTGTACGGCATCGTATAAACTGATGGCGTCAGCGCTAAAATCACAGGCAGCCATCCAGTTGGCTGAGAGTGAAATGTCGCTGAGGTGTTGAACCGGCGCGGCCATGAGGTTGGTCAGTGCTTCACCAATGGCCATGCGGGCTGATGCAGCAGGGTGGAGTAATGCAATAGGTGTTCGTTCACCCATCGCAAAAGCTTCACCGGTATGCTGAACAAAATCACTGTGAGTGACTGCGACATCAGCAACGGGTACTTGCCAGGGGCCTACCATTTGGTCGCGCGCTACAAGACCGCCAACACTGCGGTCTCCAATGGTAATGAGAAAACTTTTGTCGCCGACGGCTGGAAATTGCAGTACCCGTGAGACGGCATCATGAAGTTCAATGTCTGCAATATCAAAGGGGTCATGCTCGATATCGGACCGGTGAAGATCACATTGCTTAGGAGGCATGTCTTCAAACAGCACCGACATCGGCAGGTTAATCGGGTTTTGAACAGGATGGTCCTGATCTTGAAGTATCAGTTGTGGCTCTGGTGTGGTGATGCCAATGACAGCATAAGGGCATTGCTCACGTTGGCAGATAGCATCAAAACGTGTTAAGTCATTAGGGGCTATGGCCAATACATAGCGTTCCTGCGCCTCGTTACACCACACTTCCATGGGCGATAAATCGGGTTGCGCATTAGGAATAGCTTGTAGATCAAACTGCGCTCCGAGTTGATCGGCATGAATGAGTTCGGGTAGTGCGTTGCTTAATCCTCCAGCTCCCACATCATGAATACTGAGGATGGGGTTGTCATCTCCTAGGCGCCAACAGGTGTTAATGACTTCTTGCGCTTTACGTTGCATGTGTGGGTTAGCACGTTGTACTGAAGCAAAGTCGAGTGATGCGAGTTGGTCAAGATTGCTGCGTGAAGAAGCGGATCCACCCCCTAAGCCAATTTTCATTGCCGGGCCACCCAGTACGATAAGTTTGGTTTCCGGTGTTAGAGCGTGCTTGTGTATTTGGGACTCACGAATGGTGCCGATACCGCCAGCCAGCATAATGGGTTTGTAATAGCTTCGAATAATATTGCCAACTTCGCGAGAGACTGAGCTTTCAAAGGTACGGAAAAAACCGGTTAAGTTGGGACGACCAAATTCATTATTAAATGAAGCCGCACCGATGGGTCCTTCCAGCATGATGTCGAGCGCGCTGGCTAAGTGAGGTGGTTTGGGGATCTCAAGCTCCCACGGT
>JABABC010000181.1 GCA_014238445.1 Coxiellaceae bacterium | reverse complement strand
TCGATATGATCGGTTAAATAATAAGCGACAGCCAATGTGAATGATTCCTGTGCTTCCGGTGCCTCCTCCGCTATTGTTAAATCATCTTGATTATCGGTCTTAAGATGCGCATACGTGAACGTTGGCAAAAATTTATCGAGCTGATAGCCCAATGTGCCATAAAAGCCTGTGAGTTCTGCCACACCATCAGGGACATTACGATGAGCATATTCGCCTGATAACAGGAATTCCTTCAGATTCATTTTTGCAGCAAAACTATAAAAAGAAGTCCCTTCATCTGAAAAAAGCGTCGCACCTGTTGCATTATCAGTAGCTGTTAACTCTAAATGAGAATAGGAACCACGAAACGTCATGTTTGCGTTACTCAATGTCAGTGTTGTCCCCACTAAATTATTCTCATCATAGTCAGTCAATCTTGTGGTGTTACCAGCATCACCTTGAATGACCTCATACTGTGATGAATCTTCACCAAAGAATGGCTGCGCTCTTAACGTCCAGCCCGATGTGCCGAAAGGACGTTGATAAGTCGTACTCACTCCGTTCATATTATAGAAAGGTACAATCCGATAAACTTCATTAGGTAAAAATAAATAAGGGTTTGAATACCCCACTTGAATAGTATCTGAATATAAAAATAACGGTAATCGCATACGACCTAAATTAACTTTGACATCATCAACTGGCTGGTATTGCAAAAAGGCCCAAGTGGCATCGACGTTATAAGCCGTATTGCCATTCGTGTCATCACCCGAAGTCACAAACTGTCCCACAGCACTGAATTGCTCATTCAATTTAGCGGTTAACTGCAACCCAAATAGTGTATTCGCATCAAACGATGGATCATCCGTCACTTGACCCCGCTCAGGTATATTATAATCAGCACCATTATCCGCATTGGTTTGCGAGGCACCCGCAGACATAAAGCCATTTAATTGAAAACGATCGCTATCACCTAAAGACAACCCTTGTGACCCTGTATCGGCTGTACTGGCATCAGGCAAAGCCGGCAAATCAGCAGAATCCGCCGTATCTGCAGCCATCACCATTAAAGGCATACACACACATGCCACCACACTCATTAACCCTAAAGAAGATCGCTTCATACCTATCATGTCATATCCCTATGTAGTCTCTTCTAAATTGCGAAAAGCATTTAGAATCCTTTAAAAAAGAAAACCTTATCACAGTCTCTAAACACCTACAATCAAGCCGGCAAGCCCGGTATTCAGGCCTTTGGTCTGTTCAAAAAAAACACTAATTATGAGTTTGACTGAAAGTTTTTACGTCATTGCATCATACGAAGCCCTCTTAGCTCTTGCATTTACCCTGTGGAAACACCATATACTATAAGAGATCATTCACACTAACCAACCACGAGATAACCAGCATGCCCACGCCAGCATCCCGCAATCCACTCATCACCCTACTCAGTATTATGGTCTTAATTGGATTAGCCATCATCGGCTTTATTGCCCTGTCTTACATCCTCATAGCCATGGCGGTTATAGGGCTGGCCCTATTTACCATCAGCTTTATACGTTCACAGTGGACTAAACGCTTTGGTAGCTCGACTCAAAAACACACACGTCCACAGCCTGGACGTGTGATTGATCATGACGATACTTAAGTGAGCTCGGCATACGGCAAACCTAAATCAGCCGCCACGCCAGCGTGCGTCACAGCACCCGCACACACATTAACCCCATTTTTCAAATGTGGGTCTGATTCAATGGCTTGACGCCAACCTTGATTCGCTAACTTCATCACAAACGGCAAAGTGACATTATTCAGAGCTAATGTCGACGTACGTGGAACAGCACCTGGCATATTCGTCACACAATAGTGGACCACACCATCGACCACATAAGTTGGCTCACTATGCGATGTCGGTCGACTGGTTTCAAAACAACCGCCTTGATCAATCGCAACATCCACCATCACAGAACCTTGTCGCATGTCACTCAACCACTCACGCGGAACCAAGCTCGGCGCTGCTTTTCCAGGAATTAACACCGCACCAATCACCAAATCCGCACTTTTAACGTACTTCTCTAGATTGGCTCGACTGGCATACGCTGTGTTTAATCGACCACCAAATTGAAAATCCAACTCTTCCAAGCGATGATGCGAGGTATCTAATACAGTCACATTCGCTTCTTTACCCATAGCCATGCGGATCGCATTGGTCCCGACAACACCTCCGCCTATCACCACCACTTTACCGGCAGCAACACCTGGAACACCCCCTAATAAAACACCAGATCCACCATTATATTTTAATAAACATTGAGACCCCACTTGCACGGATAGTCGACCTGCCACTTGACTCATAGGCGTCAACAAAGGCAGAGAATGTCGATGATCGGTGACTGTCTCATAAGCTATAGCGACACAGCCAGCATCCATCAATGCCTGCGTTTGGGATAAATCCGCTGCTAAATGCAAATAAGTAAACAACACCTGATCTTTTCTGATTAAGCCATATTCTTGGGCTTGAGGCTCTTTCACCTTAACAATAAGATCCGCTTGTGAGTACACAGCCTCTGCAGAAGACACCACCGTCACTCCAGCTGCCTCATAGTCTTCATCAGAAAAACCAATCCCAGCTCCTGCCTCTTTTTCAACCAACACAGTATGGCCATGAGTGACTAATTCATGTGCACTAAATGGCGTTAGGCCAACACGGTATTCTTCGTTTTTTATTTCTTTGGGAATGCCTATAATCATCTAAAAACTCCATAGTAAATCACATAAAACGACAGACACCATAACAAAAAAAAGCCCAGTGTCAATCCACAGAACACTTAAAAATACACGCATCAGGCACATACTGTGCAAGTTGCTCATGAATCCATCCCAACATAGCGGCTTCTCGTGTTTTTGAATAAGACACCACCTTACGATGAACCTCAAGTGGGTGTGCCAACAGCTTGTCATTGGGGTACATCGCTGTGATCTTCTGATACATTTTTTCAGGAAACCGCAACAACCCCGTACTCACCGAATGAATGGCGCTGGGGTCAAGCATAGCAAACACTTGGGAAAATAATGCTTCATATAATGACTCAAAATTATCACAATAAATAAGAGGATCAAAACGCAAGCCTAAACGCCAGCCTGCCGACTGCAATTGGCGCATCGCTTCTAAACGTTGCGTCAATGCGGGCACACGATGTTCCACCTGTTGAGAAATATCACTGGGCGTCAGACTAAATGCCACCACCACATTGGGGATAGGCGCTTGCTTTAATAACGCTTTAACATTAGCGCTTTTGGTGCGCAACTCTAATAACGCACGAGGGTGCTGCTGAAAAAAGGGAATGAAGTGCTCGACAAACTGGGTTCTCGCATTGAAAGCCAGTGAATCAGCATCGTACCCTGAGAAAAATGTCACTGTTTCATTGGGATGACTTTGTAATACACTGACAATGTCCTGCTGAAAGTCTTCATAATTAATAAACAGCACATAGTGAGCGCTCTGATACATGCCTTGTAAAAAACAATATCGACAATCATAAGGGCAATTCAATAAATGGGAAAAATAATAATTATGCTGCTGGCCAATACCAAAACCAGGTGGTGTTGGTAATACACGCGACCCTGGCTTCTCCGCTATAATTAATGCCGGATGTTGTTTTTGCATTTTAAAACTTTGTGCTTTGCGATTAAAAATCTCACGATAATGATCACACACAATCACGGTTTTCTCAGACCCCAATCGCACTAAAAGATCCTGTGTTCTCGGATGATCATAGATACGACGCTCAACATAAATAATCTGCATATATTTACCCAAATTGATAGGAGGCTCTGGCTAAGGCCTCCTGAATGACACGCAACACTGTAGAGGCATCCGTGCAATCCACTAAGCTTTCCCAAATAGGATCATCACCCATAATCACCTGCCACCGTCGTAACAACGGTCTCAGTTGATGTTGTTGATACACGGTAAAATGCCACTGCCCTAGGATCTGATCATAATCACGTAATACCACCTGAGACTGGAGCGCTAATGTCGAACGCTCCCATAACGATTTAACCACCTGATCGATAACTTCCAAATGATCAGACACCCATCGAGAAACTTGAGCCGGCTGAATAGCTGACTGATTATCAGCCGCGGTATCTGAAATAATTTTAATTAACTGAACCTGATCTTGGCACGCTAACCGACTCACCGCGTGCATAAAACCGGCCGACTCCATATCAATTAAAGGAGCTTCATAAATGGATTGTGGTTGGTCATAGCAAGACAATGAGGCGGTTGGCATGATAGAACGCTTCATGAGCAAGGGATACCATACATGTCGTGTGGCTGTATCAATGACCTTGTGTGCCATCACACAATCACCCACGGAAAATTGTGCAGAGCCTGCAATCCCGACATTGAGAAACGCATGCCATTCTGGGTGACTATTAGAGCCCATGCTATGCGCTAATGCTATTGCTGCATTCAACTTACCTACACCACTCACCACTAGCTCCAATGATGACTCAGCATTCCGATATCGGGTAAAGGCTGCCCCATCAAGACGCTTCAATCGATAACGATCAATCAAAGGACGTGCTTCACAAGGCAACGCCACCTGAATCGTCACTCGAGGCTGATTAGCAGTATTTTTCTCGCTGTTGTTCATACACTGTTACTCGCTCATGCTGTTGACGCTTTTTCGCCCCCGCCAATAAAATCTCTAACTTTTCTTCCAGCATGGCTCGTGTGGCAACCTGATACTCAAGCGATAAATCACCGGCGTCCAGTTGTTTTATTAATGCTTGCACGCAAAATCGATCCATCCCCCAGTATTGACGAGACAGTTGGTCGGCGTGCCCACCATACTTCACTAAACACGGCTCTTCCACATAGACCACTGGATAGTGAGCTGCGATTCTAAGCCATAAGTCATAGTCTTCACAAGCAGGTAATTGTTCATCAAACACCCCCACAGAGTTCAATACCGAACGATGCAGTAACACGCTGGATGGTGATACAACACAGCGAGGCAAGCAATGGAGATAAATCCAACCACCTTTTTTTTCGTGTTTTTTCTTGGGGTTAACTCGAACACCCGAGCGAATCCAAATTTCATTGGTATGCACCCAACGCACATCAGACTGGGACTTAATCACAGCCATTTGACGGGCCAATTTGGTCGGAAGCCAAACGTCATCTGAATCTAAAAAAGCAATCCACTCACCACGGGCTTTTTGAATACCCACATTCCGGGCTGCACTGACCCCTGATTGTTTTGCCAATAAGGTCACCGAAACATCTGGGTAAGCCGTTAACACTTCTTGCGTATGATCCGATGAACCATCATCGATCACATGGCACTCCAATGACGAAAAGGTTTGTTGGAAGACTGAATCCAAAGCACGCCCTAAACAATGGGCTCGGTTATAGGTGGGGATAATGACTGAGATCTCTGGATGCCTATTCTTTAGATCCATCAAGGTGACTGAGCAGCCTCAATAGCCTCTTGTGACAATAAACCACGAGAGACACCGCAGTAAACTGCCATCATAAAGATCACTAAAGAAAACAGGGCTACGTAAATCATATCCATACCGAAATGCATCCAATGTTGACCACCATAATCACCACCATACGACAAAACACCCAAACCAACGAGATAAGGGAACAACCATATTCCCTGCTTCAATGAAAGATCAGTTATTGTTTTAGAACAGCAAGCATAGAGCCATAAAAAAACATACCCCAGAAACGTAACAACCAGTAATTTAGAAACAACCGACCAGCCTGTCCAATAAATCATCAAGTTACAAATAGTGAACGCAGCATAGGTGGTTATATTAACGAAAGGTACTTTAAAACAACGCGTTAAATCTGGTGCTGTATGTCGCAATGTCAAACACGCAATCGGACCAATCGCATAGGCTAAGACAAAGCAAATCACTAAGAAACCCACCATAGATTGCCAACCTGGAAAGGGTAAAAAGCAGATCATACCCAACACATAGTTGGTCGTTATTGCCATCCAAGGTGAACGATAGCGATTTAACCAGGTCATACCACTCGGCAAGTAACCGTTATCACTCATAGCGATATTCATACGAGCCGTGGAAGCTGTATAGATATATGCGGTGCCAATGGGGGAAACCACTGCATCAATCATGATCACCTTCAGCCATAACATAAAACCAAACCCTACTAACAAGCCAGCAATAGGTCCTGCATCACCTGCAAAATGCAGGTGCGACCAACCCCCCGCATAGCTGGAAGCAGGCAAAGCACCCACAAACACCACCTGCAACACCACATACAAAACAATCACTAAACCAATCGCACACACAATGGAAAAAGGAATGGTACGAGCAGGGTCTTTGGCTTCGCCTGCCAACTGCAACGCAGGACTAAACCCAATGAACGAAAACACCACACCCGCTAATGGTAAGGCGGATAAAACCCCATGCCATCCTGACGGAAAGAATCCCGTTTTAGCCACAAAGGGCTGCCATGAAAAGTGGGTTGGCAATAATATGATAATCGTAATCACCGGAATAGCCACCTTCCATAACACAATGGTGACATTACCTTTAGAAATAACATTCGCACCAAAATAATTAATCACACATAAGACGAACATCACAATGGCGGCAATAACAATACCTAACGGCGATAAGATCAATCCACTAGCGTGGTGCACAACTAATAGGGGCCAGACATGCCCCATGTATTGCAAAGCTGCCGAGGTCTCAATGGGCGCGACCATCACTGAAGCCAGCCAAGCTACCCACGCTAATGTAAAACTCGTCAAGGTGCCATGACTCAGATGCGTAAAACGCACCATACTACCCTGCGAAGGAAAAGTGGACACCAACTCGGCAAACGTTAGCGCAATCACCATCATTAACACACCGCCTAATGCCCACGATAAAACACTGGCGGGGCCTGCCATTTTGGCGGCTAAAAAAGGACCAAACAACCAGCCAGAACCAACCATCCCTCCCATAGCTGCTGCTAAAATACCTGCTCTAGAAATATGACGAGATACAGTCATATAAGACACTCCCTTTGATTAATGCAGCACCCCATCCAAAATACCCAAGTGCATTCAAAAAACAACATCCTAAAGGGGAACATGACACAACGCAAGCTGACCCTATCCGCATGCGATACACACTTGAAAAACTAACTGCATACTCCAAACAACACACGACCTATCACGATAAAAAATACCTATTCTATTTAACCTGCAAGGCGACTAAGAATCTCGCATGACTTCATGGATTAAGGGTATGACGCGATCCGGTGAAAGCTGCTTCATGCAATTCCCGTGTTGTAATGGGCACTCACGTTTAAAACACGGCTGACAAGGCAAATCCAAAGACAAGCTATGTGCTTGTGCAGATAAAGGTGGAGTATGCTTAGAAGAAGACGAGCCAAACAAGCTGATCACACGACGCCCCAACGCACAGGCCACATGCATCAGACCAGAATCATTCGTCACCACGACATCTGCAATCGATAATAAGTCAATCGCCTCACCTAGTTGTGTGCGGCCAGCCAAATCATGACATTGATCCTGACACTGGTAGTTAATCGCTGCGGTCACCGCCTGATCATTGGCAGAACCAAACAACCACACCTGCCACCCTTCCTCGAGTTTTTTCCGTGCAATCGTTGCATAATGCTCCACAGGCCAACGCTTCGATTCACCAAACTCAGCGCCAGGACACAGTGCTAAAATAGGTTGGCCTCCTTGATTAGCCATAGCCAATCGGTGTAACGCCGCAGTAGCATCTTGCGTTTCTAATACGGGATAATAATCCTCAGACTGAAGTGTTTTCTGACTTGACGGTTGTGCTAAATACAACAATCGATCTAACATAGTGGGTAGCGCTTTTTTATCTAATCGACGATAGTCGTTCAATAAACCATACCGTTGCTCACCTAAAAAACCTGTACGCAGAGGGATACGAGCAAACCAGGGAACCAAAGCTGACTTTAAAGAGCCCGGAATCACAATGGCTTGATCATAAGCACACTCACGCAGCTGACGACCTAACATTCGACGTTTTCCCCACGCCAACTCACCATGTTGAATGTCATGCGATACAGCATCACGAACACCAGGCATACGAGCAATCACCGAAGAACTCCACTGAGGCGCCATAATATCAATACGCGGATTAGTATGCACTGTATGCAGCGCAGCACACAATGACTGTGTCATCACCATATCACCGACCCAAGAAGGACCTATCACTAAAATTTTCGGTGAATCACTAGGCACAGACATAATGAGCTCTTAGAAAAAAACAAGGCATAAGGTGACACGGTTTATGTATAAAGAAAAAAAGAATATGTTTAAACATCATAAGGGTTACTATCCTCTCGACACTCGATCACAACTGGCAACCCTTTCAATTGAAAGGTTTCACGAAAATAATTTGATAAATAACGACGATACGAGCCAGGCATTGCACGTAATTGCTTACCATGAATCACAATCACCAACGGAAAACGACTCCCAATGTGCGCATAACGACACTTCATCCTGCGCCCCTTAACCAGCGGAGGCTGATGCAACTGCACCGCTTTTTCAAGTGCTCGTGTCAGTTTCGCTGTGGGTAAAGCTTGAGAAACGGATTGATTGATTTCATCAATCGCATTAAATAAACAACCGACGCCTGTCCCATGCAGCGCAGAGATATGATATCGACGCGCAAATGGCACAAAGCTTAATTGACGATCTAAAGCCTGCATCACTTGATCACGATCATACTCATCCATGCCATCCCATTTATTAATAGCGACCACTAATCCTTTTCCTAAATTACACACTCGCCCAATGAGTTTTAAATCTTGATCCGTCAGACCGTCACGTGCATCAATCACAACGACAATGATATTCGCATGCTGCATCGCTTGCAGCGTTTTAACAATAGAAAACTTTTCAATCACTTCTGACACTTTACCTCGGCGACGCACCCCCGCAGTATCAATTAACGTGTAGGTTTTCCCACGACGCTCAAAAGGCACGGGGATACTATCTCGAGTGGTTCCTGGATGATCTAAAACCACCACGCGCTCTTCACCCAAAATACGATTAATCAATGTGGACTTACCCACATTAGGACGACCCACAATCGCAATAGGAATACCCACGCAATCATCAGCAGTTAACTCAGAGTCAGTTGCCTCAGGCAAGACCTCTGCCATCACAGTCTCAATACCACGACCGATGGTTGCCGCAATCGCTACTGCTGCTCCTAACCCAAGGGCATAACATTCAGCAACAATGGCAGTCACATCATCTCGATCGGATTTATTAATTACCACGCGGACTTTATCGGCATGCGTTTGACGTAAATAGAGTGCGATATCTTCATCCGCATTAGTGACACCATCTTGCGCATCAATCATGAATAAGATTACATCCGCTTCATCCATTGCCTGGTTAACCTGAGGATCTGTCATTTCGCTGATCTGAGGGTGATCTGGTTCGGCTAACCCACCGGTATCAATGACAATATACGGAGACGGTCCTACCTGCCCCTGACCATATTGCCGATCACGTGTCACACCAGGCATATCGTATACCAATGCGTTTTTCGTTTTAGTGAGATGATTAAACAGTGTGGACTTCCCAACATTAGGGCGCCCCACCAAAGTAACAACCGGTAACATGATGACTATCTCTATGGAAAAAGAGCGCCTAGTCTACCTGATCAATGGCAAAATAACAGCCTCATTCCTACGGTTTATTCCTGCCTAGCGGGTTGCAGCCACATCCACGACACTTTAAGGTAATAACGCTGAACTTCATTACGACAAGGATCTCTCATGAATATCACGTTTCACTTCCACCTCCCCTTAAACCAAAGACTCAACTGCGACACTCTAGCACTCGAGGTCAAACAAGGCGCCACACTACAACACGCTATCGAACAACTGATTGAAGTTTGCCCAAACAATACCCGAACGCTCTTTCATAACCCATCCCAAACCACACCCTCTTTTCTGGTCTATATGGTCAACCAACAAAAAGTTGGTGACACAACACAACACCAGTTGACTGATAATGACCAGATCACCGTGCTATCACCCATGGCGGGTGGGTGAGTGATCTTATCGCCTTATTTAATATTTTGTTAAGGGTTTGATGTTAATATGCCTAAAACAGCCACCAATCCCAGTTAACCCGTTATGAAAAAAATACTTTTACCCCTTGTTTTATCAGCAATTTTTTTATCGCCTACAGCCTTGTTCGCAGCAGATGGCGCACCATCCAGTGACATCAAGGATTCATTAACGAGCATCCAACAACACATTCAACAGGTGTCCGATAGCATTGCCCCACAGATTCAAGCCGCTCAAACTCACAATAAAAAGGAGGTAGCGGCCCAACAAACAGCTATTCAAAATCAACTAGCTCACTTACAAACTGAAATTGAACAATTACAAGCACAAAATAAAGAAACAACGGCTGGCCTACAAAAAGAAATCAAGCAGCTTCAGGCCAGTCAATAAACTGACTTAATGCATTAAATTGTCAATGGAAAAAGCTTCAGGTATGTTATTTGTAGGACAATCACGCAGGCAGCATTGACATGACATTACCCAAAGCCATCAACCTCATTGAAGTCGGTCCTCGCGACGGACTCCAGGCCCTCACCCCCTTCATCCCAACAACAATCAAAATCACCTTCATCCAGGCTCTGGCTGAAGCGGGTGCGCACACCATCGAAGCCACCAGCTTTGTCTCACCCAGCAAAGTCCCTCAAATGGCCGACCACGTAACAGTGCTCCAACAACTCCAGAACCATCACAAGATTCGCTACCCTGTCCTCGTCCCGAATATCCACGGATTAGAGCAAGCCATCGCTTGTGGCGCTAAAGATATTGCCGTATTTACCGCTGCATCCAATACCTTCTCACAGAAAAACACCGGTATGAGTATCACAGAAAGCCTACAGACGATTGAACAGATCGCTTCACTAGCAAAGCATCACAATATTCGCATACGAGCCTATGTTTCTTGCATCACAGACTGTCCCTATGAGGGCTCCACCTCACCCTCCGTGGTGAGCGAGATCACCCAACACCTCCATCAACTGGGCGTAGATAGCCTTGCGCTGGGGGAAACGCTGGGTAAGGCGACCCCACGCCAACTACTGACCGTGATCGATGCGGTTGCCAAACATGTTCCAATGTATACATTAGCGCTGCACTGCCATAACACCTACGGACAAGCCCTAACCAACATCTACGCAGCACTGCAAGCTGGCATCACCACGTTTGACTCAGCCGCAGCAGGATTAGGAGGCTGCCCTTTTGCACCCGGCGCTGCAGGCAATGTGGCTACTGAAGATTTAG
>JABABC010000106.1 GCA_014238445.1 Coxiellaceae bacterium | reverse complement strand
AGATCCTGTTTTTGCAGCAACGCGTTTTGATTGACGGTATTGTTGCATGCGATGCGCTAAGGTGCCAGCACTGCCAGGTTTGGGAAGTGCGGCTTTTAAATCATTTTTAATGTTTGATTGTTTTTCGATAAAGTACAGTAGCTGTGCAAACTGCTTGGGTGACGTGAGGTTGTAGCGCGATAGCCCTGCACCATCAGTGAGCAAGGCTAAATGAAAATCAATGCCTGTTTGTTCACTGAGTACTTGTTGCATGGCATGAATGCCATTTTGCCAGGTGCCAGCTGTGTGATAATAATGCTGCCCCAGTGTTTTTAACAAGGCATCAGCTGCCAGATTATCGGACTGAGTGAGCATGTGTTTGACAATGTGTGATAGCGGTTGAGAGTGATAGATAGCCAGTTGATGTGTGGATGATGATGGCGTTGTTTCGAATTGAATGTGTTGTGCTGTCACTCCCGCATCCATCATACTCTGTTGCACTTTGCTGAGAATGTAAGGTTGCAGATTCCTTATCGCTAATGATCGTCGTTGTTTTTTCCAGGGTTTAACGAGGCATCCACCAATCGTGTAGTGGTTGTTCGCTTCACTGTAGACAGTGAGTGGGCAGCTTTTTTTGTAGTGCTGCGTTGTCATGGCGTGATTGGAGAGAGTGATTACGTGAGATGAAATGTCTGGCAGGAGTTGAGGTGCTTTTCCTGGGTTATTAGCGGGCAGGAGATGAAGGATGAATTTATTCTGATCAATATTGGCGGCACTGAGTGGCGCTGCAAAGCTATAACTTAAATCATCCCAAAGCCATCCAGGTGGGTAATAGATAGTGTCAAAAGCTGCTGTGTCTAAGTATAGCGTTCCAGTGATATGAGTGACGCCGTTGTGTTTGAGTTGTTTGAAAAGTTGATTCAGGTCCTTTGAAGAGAGGTAGGGGTCACCGCTAAAGCGTAAATAAGCATGACCGTTCAATGTGTGTTTTGACGGCATGTGCTGTGACATTATGGTCGTGTTATACGTGAAATCAGGGTGTAGGTATAAGAGAGCCGCAGTGGCAATAAAGAGTTTCTGAATGCTCGCAGGTGTGAAGAGTTGAGTGGCATTTTTTTGGTAGAGTATGTTTCCTGTTTTGGCAGATTGGATAATTATGCCAATATGAGGTTGGTATGCTGTTTTAGGCAGTGCTTCTTGTAGCCACTGAGCCACTGACGGAGGCGATGTAGAGCTTGCTGATGCTGAGGTTGCTGTGATGAGAAGGTATAAGCAGAGAAAAAATAAAGATCGTTTCACGTTAATCAGCTCTTTTGCGTTGGATGTGCAGAATAACATAGATGATAAGCGCTGCAATGATAATAACGGGGGCCATGATGATGGACAGGTAGGCTTGTACCATAGCGGCACCGGCTGCGAAAATTCCCAGTGTAATACCAATGAGTAAAAATACAGGGTCTGTGTAGACACCTGCTAGAAAAACGCTCAATGCCAGTAAGCTGATGCACATCAGTCCTGCTTGTGTTGTGCCCATGACGCCGGTGCTGACAAAAAAAGTGGCGAGGTAAATAAGAATCAGTAGGCCGATCCAATGCAGCACTTGGTGCCAAATGGTTGTGAGCATGTTGGTGTTTTCATTTTTATCCAGGTACCAATAAAGCCAGATAGAGAGTAGTGCAAAGAGGACCGCTGTGATCTGAATATAGGGCCAGAAGAGCTTGTGGTGAAGGTCCATGATAATGAGCCCAATGAATCCAGCGAGCAACATGATGACAAAAACAAACAAACGTGCTTTGAAGTGTTTCCGATGATCTGGGTGGTGTGATGATGTCATGTGTTGTCCTTAATGCATCGTGAGGTAATTAAGATCAGGCATCAGAATAACAAGTTACGTCTGGGCTCACAAGGGAGCGACTGCTGAGCGGAAAGACTTGAGAGTTAGGGTGATATCATAGGTCGTATCCAGGGTTGTTGTGCCTGGATTGATGCGGGAAGTGCATGCAAGGCTTGTTTAGCCTGGTGGGTATTTTTGTAGTCACCACTGACAAGAATAAAGCGAATCTGTTTATTTTGTATGACTTTAAGGATACGGCTGTGCGGTAGGCTAAGTTTTTTTTGTAAGACTTTTGTTGCAGCTGAGTCATGACTACTGGTCCACTGAAGGGTGTAGTGTGTTGTTTGTGTGATGGCCTTATTCTTAATAGGTGGTTGCGGTGCTTGTGCTTTTTGTTCAGGTGTGTGTTTTGGGGTGGGTTGGGAATGAGCATTGACGGGGTGAATAAGTTGTTGGTTAGGGATTAGGGGTTGTGTGTTGAAAGTGTGTTTGGGGTGATGTTGTAGTTGCCAGATGATATATATCAGTATTCCTAATAAGGCGAAGGAAATCATTTTTACACTGTGCTGGTTTAAAAACGTGGCATGTTGTTTAGATGAAGAGCGATAGGGTGTTTCTTGTGGGTGTGCTAGTCGTGATGTTTCCGTTAACGTGACATTAGTAGTATCAGGTGATGTAGAGGATTTCTTCAATGTGATGCCGTCAATGTGTTGTGTAAGCTCTTGGGTTCCACACAGTACAATCTGGAGTAATGGGCGTGATAATGTAGTTTGTTGATGATCGAGGTGGGAAAGTGCGGTTAATGTTGACAGTGGGAGTTGTTCAGCACTTTCGATGATGAGTATGCGGTGAAAATGGTGAGTGGTTAAGTGGTTGAGAATCGTTTGCAGTTGTTGTTCTAGGCTCATCGGCAGGGTAGTCACGTTTTGTAAAGACCATCGCTTGAGTTGATGTGGCGTTAGTGCTTGATGGCAGTTGATGCGGAGAATAGGAGTTGAGCTCGGTTGAGATGACAGCCATTTATCCAGGTCTCGTTGACGTGTTGAGTGGTTGGTGTGGGTGAGCGATATAATAGCGCGGGGTGCTGTTGCTGTGGTATCTGATGGGTTCATCTGAAGCAGCTTCCTTGTTGTTCCTAGCCGTTTTTTTTGTTGATAGTGTGTTGT
>JABABC010000149.1 GCA_014238445.1 Coxiellaceae bacterium | reverse complement strand
CGCAACAGTAAACTAACCCCACCGCGACACCAAACGCGAGTATAGGTGCTTTACAAAAAAGAACGGCATCATGCTGATCGCTAATGACGTTAAGGTTCAATTTCACACAAATCCAGTGGCACGAATGTGGAGTTTGTTTTCACAGTCCATCTGATCTGGGTTCTCAAAACATTTGTCAACGTCCCCCGTTGTCCCTATTGCCGGCAGTCCGAACTCTGAATCTGTTCAATTCACGCCCTTTCTGCCCGAAAATTGGTCTATCCATTAAGGTCTGACGTCCGACTGCAGCAACAGCAGGCTGATAACCTGCTGCGGCAATTAACGTATTAGTCTATCTGCTCAAGATCACTTGGCTTCCATGTTTGATCAAACCACGGTTGCAGTGGCCCATACAAGCGCAGTAAAACAAACCATGCCTTATTAGGCACTGTCTCTGTCCAATATGCGCTTAACGCACCTTCTGGCGCGGTAGGACCAAAATACAAATCCACACCGCCGTACTCGTTGTAAACAAGCTTGTCACGTTTGTTGTTTTTACTGGGGTGATGTATGCCACCGGGTATTTGTAGTTCTGAGCGAGAAGGTGGACGCGTCAACTTGGTTTCTTTGTTTTCGCAGCATCTAATATTGAACTCACTGCCGTCAAGAACTCATCCTTACGAAATGGCTTTTCGAGGACAGGGAAGTCCACATTATCAGCAGAACGCTTGACTGAATGATCTAAAAAACCAGTCATATATAGGACTTCAATCTGGGGATTAACTTCGCGCGCAAGCTGCGAAAGCGAAACTCCACCCATAGTTGGCATAAGCATATCGGTAATTAAAAGATCAATACTTGGGACGCTTGATTCAATTATTTCTAAAGCCACCTTAGGTTTGTCAGTACTTTTTACCCTGTAGCCTGACTTTTCCAGCCACGAGACCGCTAGCGTCAAAAAACCCCTCTGGTCATCGACTACTAAGACATGCTGTCCATCGCCAACCGAACCTGCGTGCGTTACTTCGGCAGGGACAACATCAGAATCTATCATCGGCAAGTAAATTCCCACCACTGTCCCTTCGCCGAGTTTAGACGCCACAGTAGCGACTCCACCAAACTGCTTGGCCATTCTCGACACCATGGACAGGCCAAGCCCTCTATTCCCGCTATTCTTTTTCGTGGTAAAAAATGGATCAAAGGCCTGTTTAAGGTCGTCAGCCTTCATTCCGTGACCTGTATCAGAGACGCTAATCACTGCATGAAACCCTGGTAAAAGCGCCAGTTTTGGATCATTTATGGCTGAGCTGTGTACCCTTCCTAGACTTATTTTAATTTTACCTTTGCCCGCTATAGATTCGCGCGCATTGATGACCAAGTTACGTAGCGCTTCTGAGACCAAATTGTAATCCGCATTTACCAGCAGTGTTTTTTCTTCGGTCTCTATGTCTAAATCAATGTCTTCTCCAGCTTCGCTGAGGAGCATAGGTAACATCTCAGTCAGCATTGGGACACTATCAAAGCGACTCAGCGGCATTGGCTGATCGGTTGCCACTGCCGAAAGTGACTTCACAACACCGGTTCCGCGCATTGCAGCATCGTGAGCTACGTTAAGCCTATCCCTCATGGTTCCATCAATCTTTGTATCCGCAGTGCCATCACGCACCAAGTCAAGATTACCAATTATTATGGCGAGTAGGTTATTAAACTCATGGGCCAGCACTGCTGTCAGTTCGCCCAGAGTCTCCAATTTCCTCTTTGAATCCCTAACTTCCTGCACTTCAAGTACTTTTGTAACGTCCCGAACCAAACTCACAAATGTTAGACCCCTTTCCGTCTTCTGCAAATTGACTATTGCTTCGAACGGGAATTCTGACCCGTCCTGTCGCTTGGCGAATACCAGATTGGCATCGCCAGGCCAACTAACGTTGTCAGCATCTTTTTTATACATTGTGGCCAAATACGCTTCGGATCGTTCTGCGACGATGTCCTTATAGCCCTTACTAAGCATCTCCTCGCGCGACCAACCGAACAACTCTACCGCTGCATCATTAACATTTTCAATATCGCCAGTCTCGTTGTAAATAACAATGGCATCGGGGATAGCCTGGAAAAGTGCTGTGTATTTATCATGTGCTTTTTTAAGGGTTTCTTCCGCAGATTTACGCGCAGTAATATCATTAACGAAAGCAAAAAAATGCCAGCCATCGTCTACCTGAACTGCATTAATAAGTAAGTCAACAGGTAGCTCAGTGGAATCTGAACAGCAAGCCTCAATCGAAACGGTATTACCTATAACCGGGCCTTTTCCAGTCATTTTAAAGCGCTGCATGCCGTTACTGTGTGCTTCATGGTATCGAGCCGGGATTAGAGTTTCAGTGAGTTTTCGATGCAAAACCTGCTCCAATGTCCAGCCAAAAACCTCCTGCGCAGCCCTGTTCCATTCAAGCACTATGCCATTTTCATCGAGATGAACGAAAGGCTGTCGTGCACTAACAACTATAGCGTCACGTAACGCAATAGAGCGCAGTCGTTCTATTGACTTTTTTTCATATAAGAAAATGAGATATGTCACGGCCAAGCCCATAATCATAATGGCTGCAGAAATCCACCAAGGACGCATTGTGCGCAAAGGTTCGAAAAACTCAGGGCCAGGCCGCGTGATGATTTTTAGGTTTGCTGCAGGAAATGTTTTCGTTGTTGTCCAATAACCTATTTCTCCTACTTTTCTAATCGAGTGAGCTATCATCGCCCCAACGTCCTTGTACTGGTTGCTTGCAGCTAGGCTGTTCATCCATAAAAGCTTCTCAATGCCCCCGGTGTTAACATTGAAAACAAAAATCTCCATGTCATGCTCGTTTGAAAATTGAGCGCGCTCTAGCATCGGTTGCAAAAGATACTCTGCGACTACATAGCCTATAGGAAATGCATTCGATGAATCCGCGGAGCGCAATTCTTCTTGCGGCTGATAGACTGCATAAACTAGAGCTAATGCGGGTTCAATTTGGAGCCAAGGAATGGGATCAAAGTGCACAAGGGTAGACCATTGCTTTGTGTTATTTGCGCGATCAAACGCTTTCCGAAATATTTCTTTTGAGCCAAGATCATAGCCAATAGCGGTATCATTATTTTTTGATGGTTGAATCAAATCTATAGGAAAATAGACATCGCTTTTAGCAACCGATGTGCGATCTCCTGACCTATCGAGTGTGTATAGCTTCTCAATCCTTGTCGCCGATACTGGATCTTTATAGCCGGTCTCTGGGGAGTAAGTTGGTGCGAAGCGAGGCACCCACGATAACGATTGCAGGCCGGGAGAAAAATCTTTCTGCTTGGTAAGCGCCAGAAAAAAGCTCTTGTATTCAGCAACTGAAATACTTGG
>JABABC010000119.1 GCA_014238445.1 Coxiellaceae bacterium | reverse complement strand
TTGTGGCAGATTTGTTTGTTCATCAAAGGATATCTCCACTCCATATAGCGCTAGACTAACCAGAGCAAGCTCGGTTGCCTTTTCCTCATCACTAAACGTAGAAACAAAGTGACACTGTTTAGAGATATCTTCTAATGATAGGTTGACGCTATTAAAGCTATCATATAACTCTGCTATTTTTGATTCGCGTTTATCTAACGAAAGCCCTACCACAGAGGGTTGATCTTTCAGCTGTTGAAGTTGAGCATCATAGACGCTGACCCCCGCATCATGAATCAAACCGTAGCGCATTAGAAGCACCTCAGTTAACCCCATCAACAGCACTTCTTGCCTCAAGACTTCACTGCCGTGAAAAATCAAGGACCGGGACAATAACCGATCGGCTATCTTACGCTTTTCGATAGTTTTTATAGAACCTTTAGAATCTTTAGAATCTTTTTTATTGTTTTGGTTGTCTACAGCCTGAGAATATTGTTCCTCCAAAGAGGTTATTTCTTTTTCATATTCATCCACCTCTTTCTCAGTGAATGGTCGCCTCAATACGACGTTTTTATCAGAAAGTTGAGCAAACACCTCACTGCGAATCGGATTGTATGAATCAATAGTCTGAGATTGATTTTTCTTCTCTTTGATCTGTAGACGAACTCCCTGTTTTTTCCTAAAGACTTTTAATTGTTTCGTTAACTGATTTTTTTTCTTAAGTAAGACTTCTTCTTTTTGCAGTAATGCTTCTCTTTTACCAACCTCTTTTTCAGTTTTCAGCTCATCTTGATTGCTTCTGATCTGACTTTGAAGGTGGGCAATTTCGTCAGAAACTGTAACATATTGACCTTTATCAGCTTTAAATGCTTCTCGAGCCTGGCGATCACTCTCATTGCGTTGTTGAGGTGTTTGTTTTTGCCGCTCCGCTTTTAAACGTCGACTTGCGGTACCCGCAAAGATAGAGCCACCCTCCTCGCCTTTCGAAATCCTGTCTAAGAGTGAATCAATGATATTTTTCCTTGCTAAGAAATCAGTCGATTCAAGAGGCTTGGTGACAAGCGAAGTTGCAACTCGGTCAGAATACTCCAATTCTCTTAACTCCGCTTTCCTAACCAGTTGTAATTGCTGAATATAGTCCTTTTTCAGTGTTTTAATATCACTACTAGATGCTTGCAATGCGCACAGCGACAGCGCCTCACTCTTTTGTCGGTCTCTTGTCGAATAAGCTTCCATCAGACGTGTATGTAGCACACTCAAAGGTAAAGAGTCATTGACTGTACTCGTCGGAAAATTCTTGTGCGTCTCGCCAGTAGCTGTCGTTGTTGGACTACCCGGTGGGGTTACCCCCTCGTCGTCGGTAACACCGCCATCTTCTTCTGGAGGTACAGGGTTGAATACATTCGAGACTTCTGGATCAGACAGCTGTATTTTTTCTTGATCCACGACTTGTCCTTTTTTTACACACACCAACTGTCAAAGTCTAACAAACGCATATTAAAGTAATCTTAAGAAAGTCCATTTTTTACTGTAATTGAAAAATAAACTCCAACAGATCAATTGATTATCAAAAAAATGATCATTAAATGCTTCATTATGGTTTTTCACCTCGATGATCGAGCCAAGCACGACGCAATCGTTTAAAAAAACGCTTAAACACCACAGTCCATGAATGATCCACTGTTTGATTGACAGACCTGTTATCCAACCAGGATAGTGTGTGCATAAAACTCACAGGCAACAGCGTGCTGAGCACTCCCATCAGGTCTTGGGTCATTTCACTGAGCTATCAATGCAGGATAGATTTTCAAACAACCGGCTTCTCTGACCTCATTACAAGTCAACCACTCGATAGAGCAAAATAGTAAAAAGGATGTTTGAAATGCCATTACCAAACGGAGAGAGGTAATAAATAATACAGGAATGAGGCAAGAAGCAGAGTGGCAGAGCGAAAGGACAGATTACGGCCACCTAATCATGCGCTGCGTGATCGTCAGGTAACTCTGACTTCACATGCTCTTCTTCTAAAAACATCAATGCTCGATGTACTCGACTTAACATACTCACAGAGTCGGTAAACATATTCTCCTCATCGGCACGCAAAACGGCTTGAGCATCTAACTCCCACTCTAACAAAATAGTTTTTTTTTGTTTATACGAAAAAGCGTCTTCATGAACCACATTAATGGGTTTGCCAAAAACACCAGCCGGGTCATGCATTGCTTGTCTAAACTCCACCATCATCGCCCCCTCAGGTTTCCCAACATCTACTCTAATTATAGACCAAAAAAAACCACCAAGGATCACTTTTAACTAATTGATTATTATAAATATATTAAATATCCAAAAAAAACATTTCATGACAACCCACCCTCATCGATCAATATTAAAAGCTAAATCCTATTGATAGGGGCATACTCCAGCCCTAATGATTAAAATTAAAGTATGACAATTCAGGATTATTTAACGAGAAGGCAGCTCGTTGGGAGTTACAACCTGCCGGCATTTATCAACAACTTGTCTTAAACTTGTGATTGAATATTTAAGACAGCGCCACTAAATTATTCGGATGCAAACACAGCAATGTTCACCTAACAGGATACCAACGCCGTATTTCGTTATAGCTTAGCAATACCACAAGGCGAACACCTATCATCACTCTAAAACGATCAGGTGTGATTAATGGTTACTATTATGATCACGCCAACAATCGATCTCATTCGTGTGTGATGACACGCTTAAAATGATCTTCATTAAAACATACCCCTATCACGATGAGCTCCAGACGCCTGTTATTATTTATTAACAAACGATGACAATAACTCAATGGGCAACGGAAACACAATCGTCGATGAATTCTCACCAGACATATCCATTAACGTCTGCAAGTAACGTAACTGAATGGCTCGGGGCTCTTGTGACAAGATGGCCGCAGCTTCTTTCAACTTATTAGCTGATTGCAATTCACCCTCAGCATTAATGACTTTTGCCCGGCGCTCACGCTCTGCCTCAGCCTGTCGAGCAATCGCACGGATCATGCTTTCATCCAAATCAATGTGTTTAATTTCCACTTGTGAAACTTTAATACCCCAAGCATCCGTTGCATCATCTAGAATGTGCTGAATCTCCTGACTTAACTTGTCTCGCCCAGAGAGCATTTCATCCAGCTCATGTTGGCCTAACACTGCACGTAAAGTTGTTTGGGCGAGCTGACTGGTTGCCTCGAAGTAATCTTCTATTTGAATCACACAACGCTCTGGATCGATCACTCTAAAATATAAAACAGCATTCACTCGCACTGAAATATTATCTCGTGAAATCACATCTTGTGATGGCACATCCATCACCACCGTCCGCAATGCAATGCGGTCCATTTGTTGTATAAAAGGGATAATAATGATTAAACCTGGACCTTTCACGCTCGTAAAACGACCGAGGGTAAAAACCACTGCTCGCTCATACTCTTTTAAAATATTAATGGCGCTAAACAAAATCAACGCGATAACAAACACGATAAAAATTAAACCAATATTCAACATCACACTCTCCTTAATCACAATCTATAGGTTCATTTACGGTTATTTTATTGACTGTTAACGTTAAGTTATTTAATGCCACAACCTTAACAGCGTCTCCTTCTGCCAATTTAGAATCACTCTCAATGCGCCACCACTCCCCGGACACCTTCATCCAACATTCACCCTGGCCTATCACAACAACACCCGTATGCCCGACAACCGCATGATCCGCCATCACAACCGGTCGACGATGTGACGACCAAGCCATCCAAGCCATCAACATACTCACAAACGCTCCTGATAGACCAATACCCAATAGCGTTCCCATGGGTATGGCATAGCCTAGCGCAGTCTGATCAAAAAGCACCACCGCACCTATCACAAAACTGAGCGTACCACCCAAGGCCAGTAAACCAAAGCTACCTAAGAGCACTTCAATACACCAAAGAACAAACCCTAACAGCAACAATGCTAGCCCGATATAATTAATCGGTAAAATATGCAAAGCGTAACCCGACAATAATAAAGCGATGACACCTACCACCCCAGGTAATATGAGCCCTGGCTGGCTAAACTCCATATAAATACCCAATAGGCCAACCACCAATAAAACCAACGCGACACTAGGGTGTGTGATTGTGGCCAAGAATTGCTGACGCCAGGTTGGCTGTACTGTTCGGACACGCTGAGCGTCGACTGAAATGGTTTTCATTTTACCCTGCATTTCAACACTGCGTCCATTCACTTGCTGCAATAAATCCGTTAATGATGGCGCTACCATATTAATCACACCTGCATGCAAAGCCTCACTGGCCGATAAACTTTTCGCTTCTTTCACTGCTTGTTCTGCCCATTCAACATTACGCCCACGTAATTGTGCTAAAGAACGAATATACGCTGTGGAATCGCTCAGCACTTTTTTCTCCATCGCTGAAGGTTGATCACCTTCTGATTGCTGCGATGATGCTCCACCTAAAGCCACAGGCGTTGCTGCGCCGACATGCGTCCCAGGCGCCATGGCCGCAAAATGGCTAGCATATAAAATAAATGTCCCAGCACTGGTTGCTCGAGCGCCGCTAGGTGCCACATACGTCACGACGGGAACTGTGGATGTAGTGATTGATTCAATAAGAGCACGCGTAGAGGTTAACAACCCACCGGGGGTATTCAGTTTGATCACTACGAGATGTGCACCCCAATCTTGTGCTGCATCCAAGCTATCTTTAACATATTCAGCAGTCGCTGGGCCAATAGGGCCCTTCACTGGCACTAATACCACTGAAGGGTTGGCATAGACACACACCGCCCAACACCAGAGAAAAAAAACAAGCCCATATTGTATCCATCGCATCATCTGAACATGCTCCTTGTTCGTTCAGCAAACTTCATTGTATTATGGCAAACGCCACTGCGTTCCATCAACGCTATCTTCCAAGACCACACCCAACTCATCGAGTTGTTTTCGTAAAGCATCCGCTTGCTGCCAATCTTTTTGCGCACGAGCAACCTCTCGAGCCTGCACTAGACGATCAATCTCGCGAGCATCCACACCCTGTATCCCTGACTTTAAAAACACTTCTGGATCTTGTTGTAACACACCCAACAAGGCACCACATGATCGCATGACTGCAGCCCATTGAGCGGCTTCATCCAGCGCTTCTGCTTGGCGTAAGCGATTTATTTCTCGCGCCATGTCAAATAATAC
>JABABC010000140.1 GCA_014238445.1 Coxiellaceae bacterium | reverse complement strand
TCAACATTTGCAATATCTTTAACCGCCAACAAGGTTCCATGGTCGTTTTTAATCACTACATTCTTGAAATCATCGACTGTTTTTAATGAAGTATCCAAGTTTAAAGGGAAATCAACCACATTACCGATAATGGTTCCTGCTGCCTCCTGCGTGTTGGCATCTGAAATGGCATCGGATATTTCTTGAACAGAGATGTGCAATGTTTTTAACTTTTGAGGATTAACCGTGATGACCATACTATACGGTGCCGCGCCATGAATCCGGACATCTCCTACACCTTCAATCTGGGAAATCTGGTCCTTGACATTTCTTGTCACATAATCCTGCAAGTTTTGTAATGGTATATTGGGATCTGAAATTGCCAAACGCATAAGCGCCGTTGAACGATACCCCTCTTTAACCACCGGAGAGTTAGGTAAGTTATCCGGCAACCGCTTTAATGACATATCAACCCGTGTCCGAATATCATTCATCACCGCATCATAATCAGCATTATCATTCAGTGTGACATTAATTGAACTTCCACCTTTAATACTGGTTGAGTCGATATAATCAATGCCCGACACCGAACTAATCGTATCCTCCAGCGGCGTGGTGATATTTTCTTCCATGTATGACGCACTGGCGCCATCCCAAAAAGTTCCAACATTAATACTATTACTGCTGTAATCTGGTAAATAGGTAACACTCAGCCGAGTAAATGCTAGTAAGCCTAAAATGATTAATACGAGACTTAATACACATGCCAAAACAGGACGCTTAATACAGACAATGGATAGGTTCATTGCTGACACTCTGAGGCTGTTGACGTCACCCTAACGGATGACCCTTGATGCAGCTGATTCATTCCACTAGTCACCACCAAGTCGTTAGCCGAAACGCCCGAAAGCACTTCAACATCGTCGCCATACTGATCACCAATCATAATGCTGGACTGAACAGCTTTCTTGTTTTTCACTTTATAAACCGAATAACTACCAATGTCTGTCTGGATGCAAAGTCGAGGAACCAATAACACATTATCTTTTTGACCAATATGCTGCGTAATCATAATATCTTGACCGGGATAAAAGTGGTGCTTTGGATTATCCATAGTGGCAGTCACCGATATGGTCTGTGTTTCCGTATTAATCGCCCGCGCAATAAACGACACTAACGCAGAAGCTTCTATCGATTCTCTATAATTTTTAATGGCAACCTTCTGCTTTAAAGCCAACGATCTAGCATACCAACCAGGCAACGAATAAATAGCTCGCAAATGATCCGTATTCACGAAGGAAGCTAACTCAGAATCATTAGTCACATAATCCCCAACACTCACTACCATTTGACCAACATAACCATCAAATGGCGCTGTGATCGACATATTATCTAAGTCGATTTGCTTTTGTTCAATCGTATTGACAGCAAGATCATACGCCTGTTGCAATGTCTCTAAGTCTTGTTGAGCAATGGCCTCGCTTTTAACCAGCGTCTTACCGCGCTTCAGTTGCTTTCCCGTCACCTCAGCTGAAATCTTAGCCGCAGCTAACTGTGCAACTTGATCCTGATCATCCAACTGAATAATGATTGCGCCTTTCTTAACAAAGCTCCCTTCCTTAACTGGCATCTTAGTGATATACCCCGATACCTTCGGCATTAATATCGTATGCTTTCCTGCATATAATCGTGCAGAAGATGTCACTGTCAATTCGACAGTTTTAGGACAAACCCGACTCAACGCCACATTAATAGAACTGCCTTGCGCTCCATGTTGCCCTGACGGTTGTGATGATTTACCCGAGTCACTGCACCCCACCAAAAAAATACTCAGCAGCACAACCATGCAGCGAGACAAAACAATGCTGATCATAAAATAACCTGCAATAATATATCAATACTAAGAAAACTATAGCACACCCATACCTATTTTTTTAAACCTAACCGCCAATATGTTAACCCAATTACCCTTCTCAAACAGCACACTTACAATAACAAGGTCCCATATACCCGATCTTTTATGACTCATCCGTGTGAATCGAACCTGCTCAGTTGCATTCAAGACAGGTTTCTACCATATGAGAGACCTCACACGCGATACAAAATAGCCATTAACCCGTGACTCATTGCATGCCACAGGAATGATTAGGCTATTGGCAACGTCACGCCACGTTGACCTTGGTACTTACCCGATCGATCAGCATAAGACGTTTCACAAACCTCATCGGACTCTAAAAATAACACTTGAGCAATACCTTCGTTGGCGTAAATCTTTGCGGGAAGATTCGTGGTATTTGAAAATTCTAATGTCACATGCCCTTCCCACTCAGGCTCTAAAGGCGTGACATTAACAATGATGCCACAGCGTGCATACGTTGACTTCCCTAAGCAAATTGTTAAGACATTACGCGGTATTTTAAAATATTCCACCGTACGAGCAAGGGCAAAAGAATTGGGCGGAATAATACAAACATCCGAAGTTTGATCAACAAAACTATTCGCATCAAAGGCTTTCGGGTCAACAATGGCTGAATTGATATTGGTAAAGACTTTAAATTCATTTGAACAGCGCACATCATAGCCATAACTGGATGTACCATAGGAGATCACCTTACCCCCATTCACACTGCGAACTTGCTGTGGCTCAAAGGGGGAAATCATCGCATGCTCTTTTGCCATGCGCTGAATCCAACGATCGGATTTAATACTCATATTCATTCTCCTGTTGATGGCGTATCCGACTCCACTGATACGTTAAAATGATGATCATAATTCACTGGTTGTCGCACCACCTGAGCACACAACTGTGTAGCAATCCGATGATACCGCTGTGCCATGTCGCTATCTGGGTCTCTGCACACGATGGGCTGACCGTTATCCGAGGCTTCTCGCACGCTTAATGAAACAGGTAACTGACCTAACACGGGAATCGACTCATGTTCAGCCATCGCCAATGCACCGCCGGCACCAAACAACGCCGACTCATGACCACACTGGGTACATACGTGAGTACTCATGTTCTCGACGACACCCAACACTGGAATGGATACTTTATGAAACATCTGTATCGCTTTACGAGCATCATATAACGCGACATCTTGAGGCGTTGAAACAATCAAGGCACCGGTTAAACGAACCACCTTCGATAAGGTGAGCTGCACATCTCCCGTACCAGGCGGCATGTCGATAATCAGAAAATCGAGCTCAGGCCATGCGGTTTGCTGTAGTAATTGTGTCAACACCTTGCTCACCATTGGACCACGCCAGACCATAGG
Source organism: Coxiellaceae bacterium (assembly GCA_014238445.1). Classification (GTDB taxonomy): domain Bacteria; phylum Pseudomonadota; class Gammaproteobacteria; order Coxiellales; family Coxiellaceae; genus UBA9148. The sequence goes on along the minus strand of JABABC010000140.1, from coordinate 1,197 downwards.
CTGATCAACGCCTACTAGATAGCCCATCGACATACTGTAGACCCCATGTGCCTCTATAGGCTCTAAACGGGCTTCTTTGGATTCGACGAGTGCCGAAACACCCAGCATGGTTGGCTGATTGGGGCCATAAATATCCGCATCCAGCAAACCGACTCGGCAGCCTTGCTGTGCCAAAGCACAGGCGATATTAACGGAAGTCGTGGATTTACCCACACCGCCCTTACCTGAAGCTACCGCAATCACATTGCGCACACCCGACAAAGCTTTTTTATCAGACGCTTGTCCATGTGAACGAATATGCAATGCCCACTCAATGGACAAAGTAGTGATATCAGCCTGAGCTAGACAGCACTCGCGAATATCAACTTCCATCGTTGAACGCGTCATTGGAGAGACACTGATAGCTAAGGTGATACGAACACACAACTGATCTGAAACAGATTCTGACACCGAAAAACGACTGACATCAATCAATAAAACCTCAGTTTCAGGAATGGCATAGTCTGCCAGCCAAGATTGAATGGTTGCTACTGAAATCAACACACGATACTCCCGTTAAGATAGAGCGCGGCAGTATAACACGCCCCACCACCAGGCCCAATATCCCCTGGATCTCATGCTGGGCAAGTGCTACACAAATTGCAATGAACCTTGTATAGTGGCACCCATTATCACATCGCTAAGAGACCCTCATGGATCAACCGACGCCCCGCACCATCCTTGCTACCATCGCGCTCCCCTATGCCAATGGCCCGATTCACCTTGGCCATCTGGTTGAGGCTATACAAGCTGATATCTGGGTACGTTTTCAACAGCTCCGTGGTCACACCTGCCTTTATATTTCGGGTAGCGATGCGCATGGTACTGCCATCATGCTCTCTGCTGACAAACAAGGCTGCACCCCTGAAGTTATCATTGAGCAAACCCATCAAGAACATGCGACCACCTTTAACGGCTTTCACATCAACTTTGATGAATTTCACACCACGCACTCTGATGAAAATCGCACACTCTGTGAATCGATTTACCAAGCCTTACACGCTCGTGGCGATATCACCACACGAACCATCAGCCAAGCATTTGACCCTGAAAAAGGCCTCTTTTTAGCTGATCGATTCATCCAAGGCACTTGTCCCCACTGCAAAACCGCCGGTCAATACGGTGACAACTGTGAAGCCTGTGGTGCCACCTATAGTC
>JABABC010000128.1 GCA_014238445.1 Coxiellaceae bacterium | reverse complement strand
CATTAAGACCAACAGCATTAGAGCAAGGACGAGCTGCTTTTGATGGATGTAAAATTAAAGACAAACCAAACACTAGCTCTGTTCTCGGCAGTATCGCAGGGGCGACTGTTGGGACAATTGTTTTTTTTACTAAACCCTTGACCGCAACAGTCATTGCCGCCAAAAACGCTTCGACACGTAAAGCACCGGAAGTCGAGGATTTAGAGCGTGCAAAAAACTTCTTTAGCAAAAGCAATTATGAAGCATTAACCCCCGACGAAAAAGAAATTTTTCAATCCCTGGTAGTATTTATTAAAAAAAATCACACCTCACCAAGCTCTCACTCAAGCAAAACATTATTAGAACTTATACAAGTAGCAGATGACGCGCAAAAAACAACGCCTAAAGAGCAAAAGGAAAAATGCTACAATGTCTATTTAAAAGAATTCTACAGCAAATTTAAAGATATCATCACCGATACTAACAGCCACCATATTGGAAAAATAATTCATAAAAGCACTGTTAATTTTATCGCAACCGGACTCCAAAGAGCAGAAAAAAATGAGCCCCCTCCTTCAAAAAAAATGAAAAATAATATTTAATCTTTACCTTTACCGAATAGAACCTGAAAATAAAAAACCAAATGACACTTATGAAGCAAAACAGAAAATACCACACCCTATCAAATACCGATGACAGCACCATGGATCAAATGATAGACAATATCATACAGTCATGGTCCAACCCTAGTGAGACAAATGACACATTGAGACAACTACTAGAACTAGGCTATCTAACTCAAGACTTTTACCTCAGAAAAAAGGAAGAAAAACACACTCAAGTACCTGCAGTTACGATCACAGAGACCAATCACATCGCCCACCTCAGCGCGGTATTTGATGCCATCAACGAAGCCTACTGTAATGCAGCCGGGGATGACCAAGACGAACTCATCAAGCATGTTTTTTATCCCTTGAAACTTGCCTTACACTCGTTTTCTGCAGCTCAAGAAGATGACCCTATCGTGACAACACTAAACACTGTTTGGGATAGGCTAGTAGGATCACCCACGTCAAAATGGATCAAAAACTTCTTGTCAATTAATATAGGGCCGTATGACGCGAGTTACAATAAAGAACATCAACCTCTACGTGACCAACTAACACCACAATACAGGCAGGCACTTTGCCAGATCGTCAGGAAAGAAGAACAACTGCAAACCATAGATCAAAAAATTCTCTTGCTTGAAAAAACCTTAGAAAAGAAATACCGACCTACCGATCAAAAACACAAAGCCTGCTCTCACTTTATTACAACATATCGCACACAGCGATATTTACTACTCAGCAATCAATACGATCGATTTCAACAATATCTTGGCAACCCTGAGGACATACTCAAACCGCTGCAACAAAATCGCAGCCGAATAAACTGCTTATTCACTTGCTTTTCACCTTCCATTGCCAACAAAGTCAAATACCTATTAAACGACATCCGTGACATTAGCACTCAAATTTCACCATCAGATACATATCAAGCCACCGAACCAGTCACAGCAACCCTCTAATATCACTAAGGTCTTGCTCTCATCGGGGTGATGATTTCAGTACCATTCTTTTGCTGACTAGATTTCCCTTCCTCCAGTTTCAATACCTCCTCAGAAAATGTCGGATAATGAGCATCACCTAATGGGCAATCAAATGCTTTCATTAAAGAGAGATAAACTGATGCTCCCCCCTGTTGATGCTGCTTAATCGCCTTAGCACTATAGTGTTTAAACACACTGTCATGCAATTTTTTATACGACACCTCAGCTGACTGTTGACCCACCTGCTGATGATACTCACTTAACGCTAGTTCTATTGGCAGGGGTCCACACATTAAGCATAACCACATCCATGGGTTATTGACCTTCTTTTTATGACAAATGCGCATAGCCTTAACGATGTTGACTAACGTTAACTGTAATTTAATAGCCATTATCAGAAGATAAAGCGGGTTTACACGGCTTTTGTTAGCCTCTGACAAATCAGCTTCCACATTATCAGCTATAGTTTGATACTCCCTCATTACAGAATGATCACCTGGGTATAGCAGTCCGCCAGACAACAAGCGTGTTGCATACTTATCCTGTATCAATTTTACAATATAGACATTTGATAAATTAATTAAACCTGGGAGCTTAAAATAATCAGAAGCCTGGATATAAGCAAGTGCCCCCTCATCAAATATCACAGAAGCCAATAAAAAAAATGTGAATAAACGGAGCAAGGTATCAGACAGTTCTAGCTGATCTTGAATAACCAGTAAATCTTTAGAGTTAAAGTGAATAAATGCATTATAGGTATGTTTTAATACACTCACACACCTCAATACACGATCTTTCCATAACCTAATAATCCAATCCAATGACGATAAACGCTCATTATCATAAGGTAGTTCTTGATGGTTGTAGCGTGAAAAAAAAGTGGTCAATAACAATGACACCCGCGCAGAAGATACTTCCATACCGGGACCTAATAAATCCGGTAAAGCCTCAATTAATACATGCAAAAAAAGTCCTTCCTCGTATCTCATCACGAGTGCACAGAACTCAGCATCCCCTCCCATCGACGCTGAAAAACATAAGTAATCAACGGATTGACGAGAAAATACCGTATGATGCGAGTGAGACATTGCAGGCACAATAACCACCCCGATGAAATGACTAAAAAAGTGCATTATTCTACAAAAGGATCGATATTTCACCCTATATTGATTATTTTTAACAACTGGATGAACACATGAAATCATGCGGTCAATTTTTCACCAAACCACTGGGCGTTAGCTAACAATAACCTTTAAAAATTTCAAAATGTTACCAGAACCGTGTACCCTAACCTCAAGGAGAACACACAATGTTTAAAGAACGCCTGACCCGTTTATTCCAAGCTCGTTTTTTACTCTTATCGCTGATTATCAGCGCAATGTGCTTGCTGTCTAATTACTGCGGGTACCTCTTCGCTAAAACCCTTCACAATGAAATGGTTGGAATATCCGGACTGTGGGCTGTGATATCATCCATTCTCGTCTTCGAAGCCAATTATCAAAACACCATTAAAGCCAGCATACATCGAATTAAAGGGTCTATTTTAGGCGCACTCATAGCCGGGCTATTTTTTACAGTGCTAGGGATTAATCATTGGGTCTGGTTCTTAGCGTGCATGACAATCGTACTCCTAGCTCACATAATTGGGATGAAAGACGATATCAAACTGGGGTTATTAACCTGCGCCTTAATCTTTATTATTCAACTCTATCACGGCACATCACTTATCTGGGAAAATTGCTTTCAACGCTGTATAGAATCCATTATTGGCATTCTGGTTGCTGTCATATTAAATAGTGTATACAACCTACTGATAAAGCATAGTCAACAGGCATCGTGATTTTAGAGATCCACCACCTCAGTAACCGTCCTCCCGGAAGATAGTCTTTTAACTTGAACAATAATATCAACCACACTTCGTATCTCGTCAATGATATCTTGATCGGTCATTGATGGGACGTGATTGAGTTTGTATAACTGTTTCATACGCAATAAAGCTAATTGAGGCGAACCAGCATGAATGGTGGTTATACTGCCCTCATGACCTGTCGCCGCAGCACTTAAAAAATCCAGAATCTCAGGGCCACGTATCTCACCCACAATAATTCGATCAGGTCGTAATCGCAAACTACATTGCACAAGCTCCTGCATTGAAATGGATTGGTGTTTATTGCGAGATTTAGCGGCCACTAAATTCACTTGATTGGCATGTGGAAGTATGACCTCTCTAGTATCCTCTAAACTGATCACACGCTCACTGTGTGATATCTCTCTTAGACAGGCATTTAATAACGTCGTTTTCCCAGATGACGTGCCTCCTGCAATAACGATGGTTTTTTTAAGCACAAGAGCCTGATGAAGAGCCTCGCACCAATCTTGTTGATTCATAGCCAGAAGGTATTTATCCTCTACTGAGGTGATACACTCCAAATCATATTCGCCACTCTGGTTAGCGCTTTCTTTCATACAAAAATCATTGATTAACATAGATCGGGCGACAACTCGCCGAATAGCTATCACAGCATGCGGTGTAACTGGTGACATCACACACTGTATTCGTGATCCATCCAGTAATGAGGCTGAAAGTATGGGTGAAGATACATTCAGGATTTGATGATTCTCATTAGCCACCAGTTGTATTAAGTGTGTTAGATGATATTCGCTCAAGGCCTCCACTCGATGACATTGCATTTTTCCAGCAACTTCAACCCACACTTCTTTCGGACGATTAATCATAATCTCTGACACCGATGGATCATCCAACAACGCTTGAATCGGCGTTAACAAACCACTAGAACTCGGTGCATACATCACTATTGATCACTCACACCATAAAATGATAGATCTTTTGCTACAAAAACTTGAATGGCAGTCCCTTGGTGTACGGAAAGCGTTGGCTTAATAGCAGATCGTGATGACAAGCTCGCTTGTGCTGATTGCTGTAAATGACTTGATACATCCGTTCTCAATTGCGAAGAGGAATTATCATTATCGGACGCATGAACCCCCACAGTTGCCACTCCTGCGCCTAAGGCAGATATTAACAACCCTTGTTCAAATCGCGCTTTAAAATGTGTATCAACACTATCAGCAGTTTGACCTGTTTGCCCTAGATCGTCTGTAGAAGGGCTATCGATCGACACAGTAACTCCAGTGGGTAAAATTAATCGATGCCATATAACGCAAACGCGATTAATGCCCTGCAACGTCATTGAAGCATACTGGCCTAACAAACGACTACCTGCCGGTATTAACAAGCGACGACCTTGAAAGGCATAGACAGGGCGCCTGGTGATGGCTCTTACCATCCCTGGTAAATCAGAAGAAATCGCTGTCTCTAAAGTAGCGGGTATCAACTCACCTGCCACCACTGTCCACTCTGGGTGAGGGATGCGTTGCGCTTGTTCAACATGTGAAAAATGATCCGATTGACTCATAAATGATGCAAAGGAATCTCCCCGTCCCAAAGCACCTTTAATAGCACCATCCCGTTGTGACTTTATCGTCACTGGTTTCTGATAAACCGCAGTTGGGGCGTGTGCACGCATGGCCTGCTCACGTTGTAAAACACGCAGGTTCGATGGCGTTCGCACAACAGCTTGTGACACAGATTGTTTGTTAGAGTGCCACGCTTGTATTTGCTCTAAATTACGCGACAAATCATCTGAAGAAGTCTTAGGCGTTAACTTAACAACATCAGGATGCTTAACACGATGACGACCTCCCTTATCAGACCATAACACCACAAGAATAAGTCCGCCGATTGCAGCCACAATAAGCCAAATAATATATGACCGAGGTCTGTGCTGAGCAACGTCAACCTCAGTTCGCCAAGAATGATGTCCTTCATGATCACCCATCAACACGGCCTCTATGCTTCAGATGCTTAATAACCCGATGATTAAAAATACTCGCAACACATTGATCACTACTGCGCAAAGTGAACTGAGGGGCAGTTTGTAAGGCTATCCAATAATCACCCTCATGTCGCATATTCAATAGTGTCTCGTGACCAAGTTTATCCGTAACTGCAAAAAAAGCTGGGGTTGGCTGATGATCCTGCAACATAAAATAGGTAAAGCGACCATCATCAAAGACACGCAAAGGTACAATGTCACGACAGCCATGAAACAGATAATCCCAATGAAAATCATGATCCAATAAAACAGGCGAACGAGAACCTGGGTGAAATGAAGAGGATGAAGGCACTTCAGGTGACTCAACATAACGGATAGAAAAAGTCGTCGCTACGGCGCTTGAAGACTTCCCTACTACTAAATGTAGCGTATAGCGCCTTACCTGTTGCCGATCATTAATCGTCGTAATTGTCATATCAGTATTTGAAGCTGATAAATTAGGCTTGATATTAACAACATTAGGTGTTGCCTTAACAACCGTCATAGACCAAGCCGCTAAATCTCCGCATTGTATATCAATAACAGATTCCTTTTGTCCCAAAATAATTTGCGAATTAACTAAAGGTGTACCATGTAACGTAACGACATTATCTGGTTGATAAACCACAGTCTTCATGCGAGGGTCACTGGATAATGATTGAGGTAATTGGGTCGCAACAGCCAACTCACTGTATCCCAGGAGACTAAAAAAAAACCATAATGCAACGGTCTTCATGATACCTTTCCTTCCCAATTACGATGTTTCTTTTGATAATGCGTCACCTGAAAACCATCCCAGTTTCGCCAACGGATATCGGGATCCATGGAAGGTTTAGTGTATTCCCACGACATAATTACGGATACTGCTTGCGAACGCTTGACAGAAGTATTAAGACTATGATCAACCAACACTGCATGCACTTCAGCAAGGTTATGATGATTCCCTCTCGTATTTGGATCAGCTGGCATCTCATCTAAAATCACAACATTATCAATATGAACTGTTCGATAACGGTGGCTACCCAGCTGATGAATTAATGAGGACGAGTTCGTCGAACGCTGTGAGTCAATGTAACTTTCAGCCATTGATGAATTAGACATCCATAAAATAAGGTGGTATTGATCAGCATAGGCCATAGGGTCATAGGACTCACGGTTAACCACATAACGGACCAAATCATTTTCCAACTGGGCACGGTCCAATAATAATGATGAATCTGTTACAGGGTCAACCGTAACCCGGCCATCAGTGTAGTGATGAATAATTAATGGCTGTAAATGCTGAATGGGGATGAGATAACATAGTAAAATTAATAATATCGTAATCAATGCACATAAAACAATGGCAGTACAGCGATAACGATGACGTGAAACAGCCATTGCTGTAAACGTATCATCCGCCCAGCTTCGCGCGGCCAGGAAATAGTTTTCTTCATTTGATGAAGCAGCTTTTTTCTCAGTTGAAGATGTATGATGTGACTGATATTTGCTACGAAAAAAAATCACCCACCGCTCATAGGTTTGTTTTATCATTCTCAACATTATACTGACTCCGATTGCGTCGAAGTGGATGACCCCATCGTTAACACACGATCAGTACGACGAGAACTTGAGGATGCAGGCTCTGACTTCGCTGCTCTGCCTACCTGCCGACGTATTGCAGAATTCATCCGTGAAACAGGTGCTGTGATTTGACGCGCTCCAGATATCATATACCCAGCAATCAACCCCGAAGCTTGTTGCGCTAATGATGATGTACCCACGCTTCCACCTAAACTCATGGCTAATGTGGATACACGCATAATTTGCCATACACATAAAATCGCTACGATATAAAAAGGCACAAAACTCACTAAAGGAAAGTCAATGGCTTGCGTTAAGTAATCATCTGCAATGATTGCTTGCAAGATAGACATATTAATGGATACCGTAATGTTGACAAAAATCACAACAAACACACAACCTGTTAAAGCCCCTAGCCAACGCTCAAAAAAAACGCGTGTGGTCGAAAATAACGTTAGCACGATAAAGAGCGGGCCAGCTGTAAACAGTGTCGCTAACAAAATTTGCGCCATAATCAACTCTAAAAATGCCACTCCAATCATCAAGATGCCCGTTAACCAAACCACACAACCATCAAATAAAGGAGCCAACTTTGTTAAACCACCCTTTTGAAAAAGAAAATTGCCAACCTTAGCCACTTCGATCAGTAAAGATTGCAACGCGCCCGTCATTCCTTCCCCAGCAAAATGGGGTAGCTCAACAGGTGTAGCTGACAACATCACTGAACTAATCTCACTGGCAGCCCCTTGAAAACCGTTCACGACAATTGCACTGAAGTTACCCCAGTTCATTGCAAAAAAATTAATCAATCCTAATTTTAATGCCGAGCGCACTAATCCTTTCATGGACAAGGATGTCCACCCTTGCATGATAGAAATACCGAGTACAGCAATGTATAACACCACACTAATACGTAAGGGTGTTTTTAAATAACCCGACAACGCCATATACCCCTGGTAAACACATTCATTTAATAATATCGTCACTTCCTCTTGATACTGCAAAATAATCGTGTCATAAGCCGGTAATGCCATGTTATTGATCTCCTTTTGGAATATGACTCATCACATAAGACACATAAGCATCTCGAATAGTGAGATAACGCGCTGAGTCTTTCAGATTTAACAGAGTAACTGATTGAAAAGCACGTTGAGAGCGCAAATCCGCAAGCATCGTACGTAAGAATAGCTGACAATGAGAGCTGACCTGTGTTTCATCCATACAGACGACGTAGGTAGATCCTAAAGGGGGGGTAACATTAAGTGTCCGCTCTGCTGACCGAGCAGCACCCCATAAGGCGGCGACCAATTGATGATGAGATAAGCGAGACAAAGGATCACGCGACTGACAACTTACGATACATAAGACCAGTATCAATATACTTGATAATTTAACTAGCATAACTACCCCCCCTCATTCAACCAAGTATTGATAGGAACCTGATGACAATTACGTCCAAAATCCACGCAAGGAGACTCTACTGTTTGGGGATGAGAACAGGCTGCAATAAAAAAACAACACGTCACTACCATCAAGAAACATTTCATAAACTGTCCTCTGACGATGCTGGTAACGCCTGATACTCAGACTCTGCAGCTTCGTCATGCAAACGACCCGCTGATTGATCTGCTAGCTGCTGATTAATAACACTCTGCATTTTCAAAGACTCCATCTGAATGTAAGCTAATTCAATAGCAATGCGTGAATTTAAATCCACAGCGGACTTGGTATTTTCTGCTTGATCAATATGGTTCGACAAATCATGGACTTTCTCTAACTCCTCATTCACTTCATTGAAGACATACGTTGCGTTCACTCCAGAAGCTTGATTAGCTGCTACCTGTTGTTGATAAATTTCGGCATCACTGGATGTTGAGCCTTGTTCAAAATCATCTTGGGTTAAAGGCTTATGAGCATCATGATACGAATCCCATAATGCTTGATACTCCTCACTGCTATGACCAGATTTTCCTTGCATAGCATCATCCCAACTGTCCGGAGAATATTGTTGTGCCTCTAAGTCTTTCGTAGAATTCATTAACTCACCATACCCGTAATGACCTTCAGCATCAGTGACGAGATTATGCGTATAATTCTGAATTTGAGAATTAATCGCATCAATATGTTGCAATTGTGCGTATTCGTTAGACAACTGACTGATCGCATTAACATCGATGACAGGCAACATAGCAAAGGAAGACAATGGGCATATCGACAAACATAAGCATATTTTGATTTTCATGACCCATCCTGCATAAAAAAAGGCAACCAGTCACGGGCACGTTCACCATGAATGCTCATTAATTGATAACACTGTTGAACTGATTCTGTTGTAGATGAAAAGACGTTCAAGTAACCTGGCATTCCATCCAATGGGAAACGCAATAAGCAGGACTCATGCGCTTGCTTATACAGAAAATAATGAGACTGAGGTGACATATTTTTAATGCAATGATACTCACGCTCAGTTAGATTAAACCCTTTCTGATAATCATTCACTTGCGCTTGAGGATTGGCGAAATAGATCTGTGTGGCACAGTTATCTAATAAAATATGTGATAAATCTGATGCAACAACGGTTTTCGGGCTTTGCGTTGCAAATATCACATGTGCATTTTTTTTACGTAAGGTTGGTAACCAACGTTTTAATTTGCCCATCCAGTAAGGATGACTCAAATATTGCCAGCCTTCATCCAGAAAAATTGACACTAAGTCTCCAGATAAACTTTCTTCAATTCGGTGAAACAAGTACATCGATAAAGCAACAAATACTGAGCCTGGCTCATGATCCATAAAATGGGTTACATCAAATCCCATTTTATTGGATAATGATAGGGTATCCTCAGGATGATCAAACAAATAAGCATACTCACCATCAGGTTCATCGTCCTTACCATGCAACCAACGCTGCAATCGATCTTTTCGATGAAATTGAGGTGACAACCTTTGGCAAACTGTCGATAAATAACGGCTCTCGGGTGATAAATGAGTAAAAGCATAATCCACACAATCACTGATTTCCTTGATTAATTGCTCATCTAACAACGTCTCATCATCGCGCAATACTAACTGCTGCATCCATGACTTAACAAATACAATATTTTCTGTCGTATAAGGTAGCTGGAATGGGTTCAACTGCACAGGATGTTTAGCGGTGGGCTGGAATGAGATATACACACCGTCAGACGCACGAATATAAATCTCACAACCATTATCTCGGTCAAAAAAGTATGATTTCCCCCCATAACGAGACAATTGTGCATCACAAAAACACATTGCTACTGTTTTACCTGAACCATTCCCCCCTATCATCACTGTGTGACCTGATGAAGGGGTCTCCATCGAACCTCGTGAATGAAGGTTGAAATAAAAAGGAGAACGTGACGGTGTCTGAACAAGAGATAGAGCTTGACCTAAATAATGTTGATTGTAAAACCCTTGTCGATGGTTGTGTAATGAACAGAAGTCCACGAAATTTAACGAATTAATCATCGCTGAACGTGCTATATAACTAAAGTGTGTCGGAAGCATCGACCAATAAGCAGCCTCCTGACCCAGTGTTTCACGAACAGCAATTACGCCGACCTCTGCATACAGAGCAACCACCTGTTGTAGCCCTTTCTCTACGTCATCATAAGTGTCTGCATAGAGCATCAGCACGTGATGATGCCAGCCCATTCGCAATCTGTCCGATTGCAAATCATCACGCGCTTGATGCAACTGCTCTATTTGGCTACTACTCGGGTCGTCCAAAGTCAACATTTTCTGGATGTGACGTTTTATTCGATCAAGAGCGGTTTGTTTATTAATTAAAGCAAATGTATTCACTTGGATAAACTCACAGGGAAGCGTTAGGAGAGCATCAAACTGCGTTGGCGACGTATGATCTGTATACGTTTTCAGTGAGACCATAAGGGCGGTACGTTTATTATTAACCTGAGGACCTTGGAATTGCACATAACGTCCGAAATAAATGGAGCGTTGTGATAACCATTGGCCAAGATGCCCTTTTGGGTAGAGCGAAGCTTTATTTTTCATATGATTGAAACCACATGAAAACAATACAGGTTGTCGAGCAAGCGTCTGAACTGAATCACCTGCATTGATTAACACGCTCAAAAAATCGAGCAGCTCACTGTATCCTAATGATTGATCCTTAGATCCCAAACAATGTGGGTTCATGGAATGTAATACTTGCTGCGCTTGCTGCAAAACATGCGTCAAAGACATTATATGCTGTGCTCGTAGTTGTTGCTGCTGTATGAGCAAGGCCTTTGTAGTCAAACGTTGCCACAGTCTCCTATGGACTCCTGATGTCACAGACAAAGCACCTTGATGAATAAATGTGATATACCAACCATTTTGATAAAAAGTATGGTCACACTTCTCTTGATACTCCTGATCAAATGATTCACAAAATGAGGAATGAAAGGCTCCAGATAAATGACGATGAATACGTTGTCGATGCAGCGTCACATGAACAGCAAAACTGGGGTCCAGTGCGGCGATCAATCGATGCCAAGAAGACTTATGGGCAACCAAATCATCATTAGATTGAGTGTCATAAGGACAACCTTCAACACGCAATGTCCCAAACAACATCCCATCGATTGATTCTGCTATCATGGGGGAGTTTAAATGAGTAATTTTTATTCTATCAGAACAACGAAGTTCCCCCCTAACGGCTGTCAATGAATTAAAAGGGTTCATAAGCACGACACCCCCAAATTTTTCCGTTTGGATTAACACGCAAACTTGCCCATTGGTTCAGTACGCTAAAAAATGACGGATCATATTGACAACCCAACCAACCCAGCATATGCAAAGGCAAGTAACATAACGCCCATGCTAAGGAATTAGTTAATATGCAGAGTGATAAGACAACCATCCCAGAGATCATTACGAACTCCATCGCCACACCTAAAATCATTAAAGGTCGTCTGCACGAGATCAAACTTTACGAATCCGAACGTAACTACGTGGTCTATAGAGGAAGTGCCTGTGAATCTAACAGCTG
>JABABC010000117.1 GCA_014238445.1 Coxiellaceae bacterium | reverse complement strand
TGGTGTTGTGCGCGCAAGCGTAGCTGTGTCAGCGGTATGAGGTAGGTTAATGTAAAGCATACAATCATCACGGGAGAAAATACGCAATAGATCAGTAAGAATAGGCATGCTGTTAGGATACCAGTCAGTAAGCGAAGGCACGGTGATCGATTCATGAGTGTTATCCTATAGCAATGAATTAGTTGGATGTTTTGATTGATCCGGGCTTGATCGAATCAAATTCATCCCCGATAGTTTGCTCTGGCTTTTTGAGGCGAACTTGAAAGGGGCATTGGGTGTGGTCCGATGAGATGCAGTTATAATGGCCACCTTGTTTTTCACCCCACGCTATCCCTTCTTGGGGGGTAGGTTCAAGGGAGATAACATTGTGAGCCAAGACAATGGGTAGGGCGAGCTTATCGGGCCCGGAGTAGACACAAAAAATTTGCCCTAAGCCAGCCCCGGTCCACTGTGCTCCAGTAAAGGCTTTAATTTCTTTAGTGAAAGACGTGTTGAAGCCATTAAAGTCCCCTGGTGCTGACCAGGTCATTTTTTCAGAATTATAAACCAGCGTGTGGGCAGTAGGGCAGTGTATTGTCGCGAGTTTGACAGGCCCTTCGGGTGTCATGAGGGATGTGATGGTGGGGTCATCTGTAGATGTGTCGCCCAGGCCGTAAAGAGGGAATAGGAGAGTTAAGATGAAGAAAAGGGTTTTAAGCATGAGGGTCTCCTGAAAACTGTGCCCATATTCTAGCAATGCGTTTTTAGGAATGCCAATAGTAATCTAATCAATCGACGTTTGAGCGGTTGATTCTTGGAGGGATTAATTTATGATGTCCATTGGTTTTGATTAACGGAGCACAAGGCGGTTACCTGTGGCAAAATTACATTTTTACTATTCAGCGATGAATGCTGGAAAAAGCACTACACTGTTACAGTCGAGTCATAATTATCAAGAAAGGGGTATGGATACCTTAATTTATGCCCCTGAGTTGGATGATCGTTTTGGTCAGGGTAAAGTCACCTCTCGCTTAGGTATTCAAGCGGATGCCTTATTGATTGGTACAACGCTGAATATTTTTGAGGATGTTGCACAGCGTATTCAAGCTAACCCTAATATCCAGTGTGTTTTGGTGGATGAGGCGCAGTTTTTAACCAAGGAGCATGTGCTCCAGCTGGGTCAGATTGTAGATCATTGTCACTTACCTGTTTTAGCTTATGGTATTCGAACTGACTTCCAGGGCGAGGCTTTCCCGGGGAGCCAGTATTTGTTGGCTTGGGCTGATGAGTTGATAGAGTTAAAAACCATTTGTCATTGTGGCAGTAAGGCGACAATGATTCTGCGATTGAATGCTTCAGGTGAGGTTATGCGAGACGGAGAGCAAATCGCTGTGGGTGGTAATGAAAGCTATGTATCGACCTGCCGTAAGCACTTTTATGCGGGCGAAGCCCTTTCGGTGAGTGAGCAGTCATCGCGCGTGGTGATGCCTGTAGAATAAGCGCAGCATTACTGCGAATTTGGATTGTTTTTTATCCACAGGTTGTCGTATACTCCCGGACGTTTCTAACAGTTGGTGGGGGGAGTTATGAGCGATAAGCGGTCAGCTTGGGTAACAATTCAACCGTGGTGTGTGGTCTCTGCCGCTGCTTTCTTCTTTTTCTTTGTGTTCATTCAAATCAATATGCTGAACTCTTTAAGCGATACTATTTATCAGTATTTTCAAACAGATATACAAGGATTTTCTCGCATAGCGGTGAGCTATTTTTATGGGAATGTGCTGTTGTTATTCCCGGCCGGTGTGATTCTAGACCACTTTTCTGCACGCCGAGTATTATTGATCGCTATGTTTTTATTGGTCATTGCAACGGTGTTGTTTGGGTGCTCCGAGACGGTCGCTCAGGCATCGATAGCCCGGTTTGTGTGTGGTTTAACCGGTTCTTTTTGTTTGTTAGGTGTTGTTCGTGTGGCTTCTCGGTGGTTCCCGCCCACTAAGATGGCTTTTGTGGTTGGGTTGGCAATTACC
>JABABC010000083.1 GCA_014238445.1 Coxiellaceae bacterium | reverse complement strand
TTATCCAATGCCACTGCCGTGATAGCCTATGAAGCTTGGCGACAATGTGATTTCACCCTTTAACTAAGGAACACGTATGGCAGACTCCAATAGACTTCAACAAACCTTTATTGAAAAATACTTAAGCATTCCATTACACCAACATTTACAGTTATCACTCAAAACACTCGAAAGTGACCAAGTCACTGTGCAATTTCCAATGCTTGACCACCTCATTGGTAACCCCTACACCCAAATCTTACATGGAGGAACACTGGCTGCAGCATTGGATGCCGTGAGTGGCCTTTGCGCGGCACTCAGCATTTTCAGCAAACAAACTGATCTCTCTGAAGCAGCAATGACTCAACTCATCACGCAAATCAGTACATCGAGTATCCATATCAACTACCTCAGGCCTGGCACAGGTGATTACTTTAATATCACTGCCTCAACCTTACGCTCAGGTCGACGCTTAACCGTGGTGGAATCACGCTGTGAAAATCATAAAGATAGCCTGATAGCGACCAGTTCCGCTCATTTCATGACCGGATAAACAGCCTGAAAATTCAATATTATGGCTAAAAACCACCCTAACTGGCGCTTTTATTGGTAGATTTTAATATTCCCTTAAGGGTTAAGTGCTAAAATAAGATGCTTAATAACTATTTACCGAAACACAATGAACCAAAGACAGCCAAAATGGACTAATACAACACTCAATAAAAACACTCGAGTTGCCGCTTTTGCGCATGATCACCCACACATCATTACAACCATGATCGATAACACCCTTAAAAATGCCAATAGCCCTATTGCCTTTAATCAATTATCAAAGCCCGCACAAAATACTCTGATCAGAAGCACGAGTGAACTTGCACTAGAGTACTTTGAGAATTACGGAGCTGTTGACTCAAAACGCGAAATAAAAAAATACGGAGCTGAAGAACACATCCGACAACAGCAGCTTCTTGAAAAACTACAAGAACAACAAGCAGCGGCCAATCAAGCTATGGCTGATCAAACAGCTGCTGCCAACCAGGCTATAACCACACAAGAAGAAGACCTAGAACATCAAATCGATCTTAACGGCCTCATCCTAACCCTTGAGGAAGCAACAGAGGAAGTAACAGCGGAAGAAACAGAGGCTAAACAGATTGTTCTTGATGCCCAATTAACTGAGAGTGAGCTTTTTGCAGCTGAAATAACCGACCCAACCTCTGTCGCAGAGATTGATTCTATAAACGAAGGCCCATCACACCTCGCAGAAAGGGTTGAAGAAAAACTTAAAACCGACTCATCTGACTCAGAACAGAACTCTTCTATCAAAGAGAACATAGAGACATTCTTAGATCATGAATCTAAGGAAGAAGGTATTCAATTTACAAACAAAATAGAGGACGCCTTTAAATCAGGTAAAACACAAGGTCCTGGTGCAATACCGACACCAAAACCAGAAGGCTAATCCCACGCAATAATAGCCGCACCACCTGGGAATAAGGCCATGGTCTTATCAATCACAGGCTGTGAGTGCATCACCTTTGTTAATATCTGCAACACAGCCTCATCTTTTCGAGACGTTTGTACCACAATCACATTGGCATAAGGCGCATCAGATTGTTCATGCAACAACGCTTGATGCAGTGTAAAACCTGCAGGCACCACAAAATCATTGGTTAAAGCGGCCATAGCCACATCGGGTAATGCTCGTGGGCATTGCGCAGCAGGTATTTCTACAAAACGTAATTGTTTAGGGTTACGGATAATATCACGAGGCATTGCCAATAAACCCACATCGGGTCGCAAGGTAATCAAGCCGCTAGACTGCAATAGCAATAATGCTCGCCCCTGATTACTCGGATCATTTGGGATAGCCACACGATCACCCAATTTTAATTGGTTCAAATTATCATCATGCACCGAGAAAAAACCCATGGGATAAATAAAGAGTTTAGCCAGCGGAGTTAATGCATAGCCCCGTGCTTGAATTTGCGTGTTTAGATAAGGGGTATGCTGAAAAATATTCGCATCGATATCACCATCGGCTAATGCTGTGTTGGGTAGAATATAATCATCAAAGGCAACCACCTTGATCCGCAAATGATCATCTTGCTGTGCAACACGTTGTGCCACAGCCATGACTTCTTGCATAGGCCCTGAAATCACACCCACACGCACTGTTGATTCGTGACTGTGAGCATTCCATAAAGATACCACACTACCAGCTAACAAAATTAACACACTGAACAACACCGTTGATAACACACGACGCGTACGCGCTAAGTGATCACCCCACCATTGAATCAGCTGCACTAAAACCACTAAAATAATCACTGTCTCTAACATCACCCAGACATCAAATCGCTGATAACCATAATTAATGGCTAACTCACCCAAACCACCGCCACCCACAGTGCCCGCCATAGCTGAATAACCCACTAAACCAATCACTGTGAGTGTTGCACCTTTCACTAAAGCAGGTAGTGCTTCTGGCAATAAAAAACGGCGAATAAATTGAGCATGCGTTGCGCCCATAGCATGCGCTGTTTCAATCAACCCACCCGGCACTTCTTCAAAGGCAGACTCTGCAATGCGCGCATAAAAAGGAATAGCAGCAATCACCAAAGGCACCATGGCTGCAGGAGTACCAATAGAGGTTCCCACCAACCAACGCGTGAACGGAATAATGCCGATTAATAAAATAATAAACGGTACTGAACGCGTGACGTTGACTACAAGCCCTAAACACTGGTAGCACCAAGGTCGAGGCTGCAACTCAGGGTGACGCCAAACAAATAGAATAATCCCAACACCCAAACCTAAACCAATACCCAATAAACTGGACACTAAAACCATCACACAGGTTTGCCAAGTTGCGAAACCTAAAATAGCTACCATTGTCGCATTAAGCATAGCCTATTTCCTCAATCACAATACCACGCTCACGCAAATGGACTATGGCTTGCTTCACCAACGACGATTCACCGATAAACTGACACAACACAAAACCCATCACCGCATGCCCAACATGATCCAAATTCGCTTGCAGAATATTCACGGTGACATGTAGCTCATCATATAATTGCGTTAAAATAGGTTCGTGTGTCGCCTCTCCCGTGAACATCAAACGAGCCACTAAAGATAAGTTGGGACCCGGATTGTCTTGCAGTGTTTCCTGAACAATATCAGGAAGATCTGCGTGTAACGATGACAACGTTAGACGTCGTGTGATGTCTTTTTGAGGGTTAACGAATAAGGCTTCGACAGACCCTTCTTCCACTAATTCACCGGCATGCATCACACCAACTCGATCCGCCACGGCTTTTACCACATCCATTTCATGTGTGATCCACAACAACGTTAACTGCATCTCACGATTAATCTTGCGTAAGAGTTGAATCACAGATTGTGTCGATTCAGGATCTAAAGCTGAAGTTGGCTCATCGCATAACAATACATCCGGTTCTGTTGCCAAAGCACGAGCAATAGCAACACGCTGTTTTTGTCCACCACTTAATTGACTGGGTGTTTGCTCTCGCTGAGCTTCTAAATCGACCAAGGCTAATAACGGTGCAACACGTGCTTCTATGGTTTGCGCTGAATACCCTAATAACTGCAAAGGAAGCGCGATATTCCCCCACACCGTTTTCGATTCCAATAAATTAAAATGTTGAAAGATGATACCAATGCGCTTACGAAAGTCTCGCAATTCTCGTGCAGACAAATCACCAACACGCACTTGATCCACCATCACATGACCTTCATCAACAGGTACTAACTGATTCACACATCGCAACAAGGTGCTTTTACCCGCGCCACTTTTTCCAATCACGCAATAAATCTCTCCGCGAGCAACTTGCAAACTCACTGACTTTAAAATGGGAACCCACTGCCCTTGATGATGATAGGACTTTTGAATATTGTCTAACTGGATCATGGCTTCTCACTTCACTGTCATGATAGGCATGACACATTAATACTCTCAGGGCTGCTTAGACCACTCCATCACGATGGCATCTTCTCGCCCTTCATCAGTACGATAATAATCCCGTCGTCTACCAACGGCTTGAAAATCCAGTGATTGATAAAACGCGATAGCTTCATGATTAGAGTCTCTCACTTCTAAAAAAACCCGCTTCACAGCTTGTTGCTGCATGTGTGATAAAGCGTGCTGAACCAACTGACGCCCAAAGCCCTTCCCTTGCCCCCGCTCGCGTAATGCAATATTAAGAATTTGCCCTTCTCCTACTTGCACTAAAGACACGATAAAACCTAATACCGCATTAGCAATATCTAATGGACCCTGCATCATCACCCATGCCTGATAATCCCCGTGCAAACAATCCTGAAAAACTGCCTTACTCCAGCTGTATGGCATAACAGTCTTTGCAATCTGTGTCGCTACAGAAACATCACGAGGTGTCATAGGGCGAATAGAAACAGTGGTGTCATGGATCATTGTGATGTTACCCACCTAGCACAGCAGGCTGTAATGCTTGTAAATCACGCCACACCGTTTTTTTACAAGCGGGTTGCTGCAACATCTCTGATAATGTGTGCGTGACTAAGCTACGCTGACATAATGGGTGCTCACCTTGCCAACCGATGGAGACCGTCTTTGGCAGATCAAACGCATTTTTTGCCATATCGACACCCAAACACACTAACACTTGTGGTTGCAGTTGCTTTAATTCATCGAATGATAACCATGGCCGATGAACGACCTGCAACTGAACCGCTTGGAGAATCTTCGCGAGCAAGCTTAACTCCGGCTCAGTAGGCTCAACGTCCCCTAAAAACCATAACCACGTATTGCCTGATGACTGACACTGTGCCTGGACAGTCCAATAACGTGTGTGATCGACGGAGGAAACCGTCTCAGCACTCGTTTCATTAGAGCGCCACACATCAATGCCCATCGCTTGCAACACACTCACTTGCTGATGACTGAATGACATCCCCATACCCCTTCAAAAATTCGCTAAGCGATTGTACAGGGACTGCATCTTGCCTGTCTAGTGAAGTTCTTGATAAGACAACGACTACCCGTCGTTCTCTAAAACAGTTTATGGTATATTTATACCCAAGATCACCAACAAGATATATCTCGATGCGCACATTCACACTTAAACCTTTGATTGCCATAATATTATGCCTTATTTTAGCTGTCATCGGCGTGTTCTATTACCGCTACCAGGCCTACCACCCCAGTACAGATGACGCGTACATCCAAGCACACGTGATACATATTGCCCCTCAAATCGAAGGTTCCGTCAAAAAAGTCCTCATTAAAAATCATCAAGCAGTCAAAGCCGGCCAGCTCCTTATTCAGATTGACCCACGCCCCTTTATCATTGCGCTCAATAAAGCCAAAGCGAATCTCACTAATACACAACAAGATATTGCATCCAAAAATGCTGATATCAAAACAGCACAAGCCAATGTCGCTCAAGCACAAGCGGTTCTCATCAATACACAAAAAAATACCCAACGCATATTAAGTCTCGTCAAACAAAAGCTCGCCGCCCCAGCACAAGGTGATCAAGCCACCAGTGATCTCTCTGTCAGTCAAGCTTCCTTATCTCAAGCGCAGAGCGCTCTCGCTTCCGCACAAAAACAACTCGGCGACCCTGGCGAACAAAATGCAGCCGTCAAAGTCGCTAAAGCTGATGTTCAATCGGCACAACTAAACCTTCAATACACCCACATCTTTTCACCCTGTGATGGCTACGTCGCTAACTTCAGCACACGCCCCGGCGACCAACTCATGGCCTACAACACCATCTTTGCTGTGGTTGATACACAACACTGGTGGGCCGATGCTAACTTTAAAGAAACCCAACTGGAGCACATTCACCCTGGACAAACCGCAACGATTACCACCGACTTATACCCCCACCACCCTTACCACGGCATTGTTGATAGCATCAGTATCGGTAGTGGAAATAGCTTCTCACTGGTTCCAGCAGAAAATGCAAGCGGCAACTGGGTCAAAGTCACACAACGTTTTCCTGTCAAAATACTAATTAAAAATGATGAGCCACAATTCCCTCTGCGCTTAGGCGCCAGTGCCACCGTCACGATTGATGCCACACAGCCCACGGCATGAATAACTCGTTTAACACTCAACCCACCATACGCACTTGGCTGATTGTCATCACTGTCATGACTATCGCGATTTTAGAAGTCTTAGATAGTACCGTAGTTAACGTCGCACTCACTGACATGATGGCCTCACTGGGAGCCAACTCCGATCAAATTACCTGGATCTTAACGTCTTACGTGGTTGCTTCAGCTATCATGATTCCATTAACAGGGTTCTTAAGTGATCGCATTGGTATGAAACAACTCCTCATGACCAATATCATTGGCTTTTTAACGTTTTCGTGTTTATGTGGGTTAAGTAACAGCTTAACGACCATGGTTATTTTTCGTTTATTTCAAGGGGCTTTTGGTGCTGCTTTAATTCCATTATCCCAATCAATACTACGACAAAGCTTTCCTCTCAACCAACAAGGTAAGGCCATGGCTATCTGGGGCATGGGCATTATGGTGGCACCCGTCATGGGGCCTACACTAGGAGGATACATCGTTGATTACTCCACCTGGCGATGGATTTTTTACATGAACGTACCCTTTTGCATCATTGGTGTCATCATGGCCTGGGTCTTTATCCCAATAACCAAAGCGCAATCACGCCCCTTCGATTGGGAAGGCATTATTTTCATGGTGATTGGCGTAGGGTGTTTGCAATTATTCTTAGATCAAGGCAACACACAAGACTGGCTGCAATCACGCACCATTGTGACGTTTATGGTGCTTAGTATCATTGGGCTGACCTTCTTCACGATACATAGCCTCAAAACATCGAACCCCGCTGTTAAGCTCAAGCTATTTTCAGACCGCAACTTTTTATTATGCACCATTATTTTTGCGATCTATGCTGGCTGTATTTTCGGCACGCTCACCTTACAACCCATCATGTTACAAACGCTCTTTAACTACGATGCGATTCATGCTGGGTTAGCCATTGCCCCCATGGGCCTATTTAGTGCATTCGCGATGGCTATCAGCGCCATGTTAATGAAACGCATACCCGCTAAATACATCATTAGCGCTGGTCTTTTAAGTCTCAGTTACGGCGCAGTATTACTCTCTCACGTAACGCTGGATGCCTCGTTTAATACTATTATTAAAGATAACTTAGCGTTTGGCTTTGGCTTAGGCTTGTTAATGGTCCCACTATCAACATTTGCCTTAGCAACATTGAACCCTAAAGATATCACTGACGGCTCAGGTCTTTTTAGTTATGGTCGCATGTTAGGCACCTCAGTTGGCATCTCCCTACTCAGTACCTTAGTCAGTCGCCTATCACAAATAAACTGGAATCAAATGGGAGGGACACTCAACCCCTTTAACCCTAACCTTCAACAATGGGCTCAACAACAACATCTATCGTTACAAGATCCAACCACCATTTCACAACTACAAAATACACTGCTCGCACAAGCCTCACTGCAAGCCTATATTGATGCGTATCACAGTGTTGCCATCCTACTGATCTGCAGCATACCACTCGCATTATTCACGAAACAGGTTGATTTAAACAAAGCAACACCGATTGCTCATTAGAATGTGGCTATCCATTTGCAATGGATTTACAAAAAAAGTAGCCTCTACAAAAAAATCATTGAAAAATAGCATCATAATACTAATCAATGACTCCAGTTTGTCGCAAAAAACAGCCTAAAATATGAGCAATCAATGCTTTCTTGGGCTGACGATCTCAAACGATCAAATTCGCTTGACTTAAGCACCGTAAAATGAAAAATTAGCTAGGTTAAGTCAATCACTCTAAGGAATTCGATGTCGACAACGCACTCACCCCTCCAGCCTAAAACAACCCAGGCCGACGCTATTAAACAACTGATTCAATTCCTAGGGGACGACCCTCAACGCGAAGGCCTTCAAGGCACCCCTGACCGAGCTATTAAGGCTCTGCAATTCTTAACCAAAGGCTATCATGAAGATTTAGATACCATCATCAATGGTGCACTATTCGCCTCCAACATGGATGAAATGGTACTCGTAAAAGACATTGAGTTTTTCTCACTCTGTGAACATCACTTACTACCCTTCATGGGAACCTGCCACATTGCCTATATTCCACAAGGTAAAGTATTAGGGTTATCCAAATTCGCACGGATTATGGAACATTTTTCGCGTAGACTGCAAATTCAAGAACAACTCACCGAAGATATTTCCAATACGATAGCAGAGATCACGGGCGCTAAAAGTGTTGGGGTTATTATTGAATCGCAACATTTATGCATGATGATGCGTGGCGTGGAAAAACAACAAGCGTCCATGACCACCTCTAAAATGATAGGCCTATTCAAAGATAATGAAAAAACCCGCGCAGAGTTTCTATCGCTTATCAAATGATATGATCAACCAACTTAAGCATGGTTAGAAAACACTTACTGAGATCGATCATGAGACTGCAATGCATCGACTGTATTATGCAAGCTTTTCACTTCTTGATTAAGAAACTCCAGATGAGCAATCAACCCTTTTTCTCGCTCCACTGCTTGATACTTTTTACCTCCCTCATTAGTCAGAATAGCGGATAATTGGGAAGTGATTGATACCAACAATACAATAGCAATGATCATTAAAAAAGCACCCAGAACACGCTCCAACAACGTAACCGGTACAACATCACCGTAACCCACTGTAGTGACCGTCTGCAGTGCCCACTAAACACCATCACTCGCTGCATGCACTGCAGGATCAATAAAACTCACCCGCAAACCAAATAAAACGGTAACCATACAGCTCACAAAAAAGATAGCGAGTAAATTATTAAAATAATAATGACGAATAATCACACGCAATGAAGGAACAACCACAAAGAAGATAACCAAAAAACGTAATATTTCAATAGGGATTAGAAATAACATAACATGAAAAACATCGACATATAAAAGCAACAGCACAATTAACACCATCATCCAATTGCTTCGCAAAAAATACACCCGGTCTTTGACACAGAATAATAAAACGATGATTTCTAAAAAAATCAGACCTTGAAAGGCATAGTTCACCCCAGAGGACAACTATTTCTTCACAGCAAACTGCAGCGCTGTATCATCAGCTACCAACAAGCCAAGAACAATACTCAATAATATTAATACGGAAAAAACTTTTTCTACTTCTTGACGAGGGAATTATAGGGGATCATTACCACATCACATCCTTATCACTATCAATACACCAACACCATCTACCGTACCCCAGATAATTTGACGACTTTGATAGTGCAAAAGCTCACCCAATCCGCGCTTAATTTTAAGGTTTTATTCATCTAATTCTCGTACAATAACCCTTTTTAATTCTGAGGCACACATCATGTCGCAACCCTCAATATCCAAAATGATCCTTTGCCTAACACCGCTAGTTATCGCGCTCGCCTTTGCTATGGATATTTACATCCCCGCTGTTCCTGCATTAACTAGAAGCCTACACGTGTCCATCTCACAGATGCAACTGACCCTCAACCTTTTCATGATCATCAGTGGAATGTCACAATTACTCTTCGGCCCTCTGACTGACCGCTACGGAAGACGCAGCATAACCTTCATTGCTATACTGCTATTTTCACTTGCTAGTTTACTCTGTGCTAACGCACACTCGCTCACTGCATTACTGGCAGGTCGTGTTATCCAAGCCATTGGCTCTTGCGGCATGATGGTTTTAGGATTTGCGATTGCACGTGATCTCTGCGATAACCAGCGACTTGCCAAAGTCTACAGCTACCTGAATGGTGCCATTGCCATTTCACCCATGTTTGGCCCATTTATTGGTAGCTACTTAGATGTTCGATTTGGCTGGCCCGCTACTTTTGAAAGTCTACTAGTGATTAGCGTATTAGCCACCTGCTTGTATTTCTCACTCATCCCAGAAAGCTGGCCTAAATCTCAACGCGTACCACTCTCCTCTCAATTATTTACTCAATACCGGCGTATTATCATGCACCGTACATTTTCCATCTACACACTAGCGAGCGCCTTTGGGCTCTCATATTTATTTATTTTCTGTGCCATTTCACCGGTCCTTATCATCACACTACTGCATATCCCGGAGTTACATTACGGGTACTACTTCTGCTTTATGGGCATCTCACTCTTTATTGGCAGTCTGATTTCAGGAATGATTGTAGAAAAGATTGGCATCTATAACACCATACTCTATGGCTTCATCATTACGTTCATTGGTAGCCTGATCATGCTACTGAGTTATTGGCATTCCGGCCTTACTGTCTATGGCTTTGTCTTACCCATGGCTGTTATTGGCATTGGCGGAACGTTTTGCTTAGGGGCCGGCAGTGGAGGGGCTATGATGCCTTTCAGTGATCAATCTGGGATGGCAGCCGCATTAGGTGGGGCTTGTCGATTCTTATACGCCGGCTTAATGGGTTTAGTGATAGCTAAGCATATTCATTCTACATTACCGCTAGCCATTCCCGCCCTGATTCAAAGTATCATGGGCGGCTGCTTACTCTATTACTATCGCTTTCGTCTTCAAGATACCGACTAAACACATACCCCATTATGCTTGCTGGCCACCAACGGTCATGCCATCGATCTTAAGCGTTGGCTGACCAACACCGACTTCCAGAGACTGGCCCTCTTTGCCACACATACCCTGACCCTTATCTAACGCTAAATCATTACCCACCATCGACACCTTATGCAACACCTCAGGGCCATTACCAATTAATGTTGCACCTTTAACGGGGCATGTGATTTTTCCATCTTCAATTAAATAGGCCTCACTAGCACTGAAAACAAACTTACCGGAAGTAATATCCACCTCTCCGCCTGCAAAGTCCACGGCATATAACCCCTGTTTCACTGACGCAATAATCTCATCAGGCTCACTCTCACCAGGCAACATGTATGTATTAGTCATGCGAGGCAGAACCAATGAAGCATAAGACTCACGCCGACCATTACCCGTTGATGTCTGCCCCATCAGTCGAGCATTTAAACGATCGTACAGATACCCTTTCAAACGCCCCCGCTCAATTAAAACCGTACGCTGTGAGGTTGTGCCTTCATCATCAATAGTGAGTGATCCCCGTCGATCGACTATCGTGCCATCATCCACAATTGTGCATAACGGCGACGCTACCATTTCCCCCATGCGATGACTAAACGCCGAACTACCTTTTCGATTAAAGTCTGCTTCAAGACCATGACCCACCGCTTCATGCAATAACACAGCAGGCCAGCCTGGTGCTAATACGACTGGCATCATCCCTGCAGGCGCGGGTATGGCTTCTAAATTCATACACGCTTGCTTCACTGCTTTATCGACGTACTCCATAGCCACGTCATTCGCAATGAAATACTGATAGTCAGTGCGACTTCCGCCACCGGCATTACCCACTTCACGCTGCCCATGCTGCTCAACAATGACACGAACCGAACAAGACACTAAAGGACGAATATCTGCTGCTAATACACCATCGCTGTTTAACACTAACACGGTATCGTAGGACGCCGATAATTGCGCAGTCACCTGTTTGACTCGAGGATCTTTTGCACGAGCAGCGGCATCAATGCGCTGCAATAAAGTCACTTTGCTTTGGTCTGGCAACGATAACAATGGGTTAGTGGAGGCATATAAAGGCTGGGGTGCCATTGCACCTAACAAGGCTATTTGACCGGGCTTTCCCCCACGAACAATGGAACGCGCTGAAGTCACCGCATCACCTAATGCGACTTTGGAGATATCATCCGCATAAGCAAATCCGGTTTGAGATCCACTCATGACACGCAAACCAAAACCACGCTCCATAGCAAAGTCGGCTTGTTTAACAATGCCCTCATCCAGCACCCAACTTTCTTCCACGGATGCCTGTAAATACAAATCAGCATAATCCACCGAAGCGGACATGGACTGCCCAAGCACAGATTCTAATAGCCCCATATCGAGCTGATTCGGCTCTAGTAAATCAGCAGACACTTGCTTGATGATATCCATAGACTCTCCTCATTATTAGTATGCGACATTAACGACGCGATAAACTCGCCTGCAACCTTGCCACTAATAGTGGCCACATCACATAACCTGCGATCCATGGTGATAACAAACACCAGGCGCTCATGGGTAAATTCACTTGTTTTAAAACCACCCACTGCAAACATTGATTCAATAAGATCAATAACGCCACAAAAAAACCTTGCTGCCAAAACGGCAGCGTGCGGAGTATTTTTCGCCAACGAACCGCAATAAACACCACAATGACATACCCTAAGGCATGCAGCCCAAGCAAAGAACCCATCGCTAAATCCATCAATAATCCTAAAAGGCATACTGCGATTAAGCCGCGAGGCGTATCATCCATGATCGCCCAAAATAAAAATGTTACTAATAAAGCATCAGGGCACACCCACTGCCATACCATAGGAAAAGGTAGGAGATTCCAGCACATAGCCAGCAAAATGGATAGACACCACACAGTGCGAGTTCGCCAACGTTGGTGCATGATATCATAATCACTAGTGATCATTGGGTGTCTCGACAAGTTGATTCACAGACTGTTTCAAAGCAGCATGATCAGGCCAGGCTAAAAGCACTTGCTCAGACCGGTCGATATGCGCCAAAATCGATAAAGTGATTTCCAGCTGATGACTCCCTTCCACTGGAGTGATAGCTGTAACACGTCCAACGGGGTAGCCGGAAGGAAAACGTAGCCCAAATCCTGATGATACAAATAAATCACCCACTTGAATATTTTTCGCCCCATACCCACGCACCAAACGCAAAGCATGAGAACGCCCACGACCCTGCGCTACAGCACGCACACCACTGCGCTGATCTAATACCGGAATTGCAAATCGCTCATCGGAAATCAATAACACCTTACTCGTATCTTGCGTGACACCCACCACTTGCCCCATGATGCCATAGGCATCTAAGACAGGCTGACCCAAGGACACACCGAATGAACGTCCTTGATTGAGGATCACTTGATCCAGCGAAGGATCTAAATCGATGGATAATAGCTGTGCCACTTTTACCACACCTTGAACCATGTCGGTCGAACGTAACAATTCTTTTAATTGATTATTTTCACGTTCCAAAACCAACATGTGATGCAGCTTAGCTTGCAACAACAGCTGCTGTGCTCGCAGCTTGGCATTCTCTTCAATTAAAGCCTGTTGTGACGTCACACTCATACTCACCCAGTGCGTAAAACGAATGGGAAGATCCACCAAAGCGCGCAATGGAGAAGTCAGTATTTCAGCTTGATTGCGCAGATGATGGAATGCGGGTGAACGCTGATCACAGACTATTAATACGACGATCAAAAATACACAGAAAACACATTGTAATAATGAGGCGGATGTCGATCGAAAAATGGTTTTCATACGCGTCCTCTTTTCCTGTGAATGAACACTCAACTATCAGCAAGGTAAGTTATCACATCACACGTGCCATCTCACGTGGCACAATGCTATCACGGTGATGCGCATAATAAGCAGCACCCAATAATACATGCGGCGGCTCAATTAAGCCCACGACAGGAATTGACTGACGAAAATCCGCATACACCGATGCGGATGATAAACCGCGCTGTAAACTATCACGGTATTGATCAGAAAAGATTTGCGGTACACGCTCCACCAAACCGCCTGCCATCCAAATGCCGCCAGAAGGCATAAAAGCGAGCTGAACAGTGCACAAAAATAAGCCTAAATACCAAGTATATAATGACAAAGTTTGCTGTGTGACCTCGGAATCTTGAGCCACTTCAACCTGCACTTGACGTGGAGAGACTGGCTCAGATAACCCCGCACAAAATTGATGCAACAACGCTAACCCACGACCTGACAATACCGTTTCAAAGGATAATGGCAAATCCGGATGCTGAATCTGCAAAAAGTCCAACCAGGCGGTATGTCGCTCTATATCTTCTGCTGAAGCGGAAGGTGGACACGCTAAGCCCACATGCCCCATTTCGTTATGACCTAACCACAATTCCCCAGTAGGCAACATCACGCCATCCTTTAAACCCAATCCAGTGCCCATACCAAAAGCAATGCGACGGCCATGCGGGTCTATCTTGCCAGGATTAATCGTGATAATGCCTTCTGAATAACAACGCCCTGCGTCGATGAAACCGCGACAAATGACGGGGGTGTAGTCATGAACGACACTGAGATATGGCCAAGCTTCACGTGCTGCAATTGCACCTAAAGTCATTTCAAATGGGTAAGGATTAGCATTAACTAAGGTTTGACCATCATAAATACCTGCACCCGCAATGCATATAGCATCCACATCACGAAAGCGCACACCTAAATGCGTCTCGAAGCGCTCAACCATAGCCTCTAGAGACTCAATTGCACTTAAACGCACCGTGTCTGTTTGTAATAACGTGTATTCGGCGTCTTGGCTCACTGATACATGGGCAGCTGCACACTTGGTTCCACCCAAATCCCAAACAATATAAGAACGTGAGCTCATTCAATCACCACTCTCAGATAATCTTGAATTCATTGACCAACCATCAACACGAGGTTGATTTATTCGCGCGCTAGGAGATTACCACCCAGCATTTCGATGAGCTCCAAAGCACGTCCACCACCACGAGCCACACAGGTGAGAGGATCTTCAGCAACCAGTACCGGCAAACCTGTCTCCTCCATTAACAAACGATCCATATCTTTCAATAAAGCACCACCGCCTGTTAGCACCATGCCACGCTCTGCAATATCCGAGGCCAATTCAGGTGGCGCTTGCTCCAGAGCAGCGCGCACAGCACCTACAATACCGGCTAACGGCTCTTGAAGGGCTTCAAGGATCTCATTACTGTTTAAGGTAAAACTCCGCGGCACACCTTCTGCTAGGTTACGACCACGCACTTCCATCTCTTTGACATCG
>JABABC010000142.1 GCA_014238445.1 Coxiellaceae bacterium | reverse complement strand
TTTGAGCTTGCTCATAACGGATTGTTTTAATCCTTGATTGCGTGTAATTGCAGCCATCATAGACCTAAACCAAATGAATTCAGATTTTTCTTGAGGTCCACGAGTCGAGATAATGCTATTCATCGTCTTGATCAGATCGTCAGTATTGCGACGCAGGCATTCCAGCTCTGCTTTTAAGCCCTTGATTGCCAAACCAGTGTCTTTCATACGCTTCAATCTGTCCTGGCCAAGAGAAGATAGAAAACTATCATAGTAAATAGGCTTTACTCGCTCCATGGGCAGTAAATAATGACAGCACTCATATCCAATTGCAGAGGACGACGCATTCAGTGTCTCCACCAGGGCATCTAACGTGTAAAAACTAGAAACATGAGAATTACGTTGTATATAGTTTGTCTCACGTTTGACATCAGTCGCCTCCAAACTATTTTGACCGCTCCCTGATGGTTTAACCGCGTTATTCAGTTCAAATAAAGCTAATTGCGACTCTCGTATTCCCTGTCGATTAGATCCTGAATAAATCAGTACTGGCATCACACACTCCTATTAAAAAAACTACATTATTGAACAAGAAGACTCACGCTCATCCACTGACGATTCACCCAACGATAAAGATGACCGTAAATCCTGGCCATGTAAGTAGCGCTCAACCCATGAATGCACTTTTGACTGATTGGTCAGTGGCTTACCCACAACCTGAGTTGCACTCACACACCCTATATACAAATTAATTCCTTGAGGGATTAAGAAAGGAAATAGCTCAAAAAGCTCACAGATCGCATCAACACCACTCTGATCCTTCTTCAACACATGAAATGAAAGCACCTTCGCTGAATCTTGTTTAGACGACGAAACCGCGTCTTTTAAGCTCGACAACAATTGACGCCAAGTGTGATGATATTGCGCTACAATCTTCTTGCTGGAAAACCCAGGCCCCTTCAAATCACGACTTGAGAATGCACGAAACACCTCCCCATCGAGCATCGCAACGACACAACGTGAGTGAGAAGATTGCTCAGTTGCGACGCTATCACGCATCAATAAACACATTTGAAAGATCTCGGTGGCATAGTGAAAAAAATGATCACGGGTCGCTGCTTGCTTGCACTGCAGATGTTTTAGCTTTTTATTAAGCTCGTGGGATACAGCGCTTGAAGGCTCTGCTAGCAACCTCGCCTGAGCAAACGAAGAGGGAGAGGAGGAGTCTCCAATGTCACTAGGATGACGTTGACGATAAGCACGATAAATCTTATTGTCTCGCATCGCATTGGATAAAGTCTTTTGATGTTGCTTTAACGCTTCCTCATGAGCCATTATCTCAACAGACAAATTCGTGGATCTGGCTAAAACCTGCTCATAAAAAGTGTAAGCGTTAATGCAAATCCTAATATTCGGGTCCACAACACGTGATTCATAAGCCCCGTCTCGTATTGCCTTATGAAACGCAGCCTGAGCTGACGCAGAACTAAAATAAAGGACAGCATCCAAAGTAGGTGGCATGACAGAAAACCTCACAAATAAAGGGGTAAATGGATGAATCAATAAATTTAAGTATGAGCGTATTCAGCCACATAAAACACTTCGCCAATAATACAACATAATGACAAGAAATCAGCTTAAATAAAGATTAATTATGCAATAAATTCATCAGTATTCGAATGATGAAACCGTTGAACACCCCCTGACTGAGTAAGCCATACCATCCGATGTAACCGGAGGTCAACTAGACACTGTCAATGACACTCAGGTGGGTGAAGGATCTAGACAACATTACCTGGAATTAAAGGGTCATTTTCTGATGGGGTAATACATTCCTTTGGTTTGTCTTCTTCCGGATCAAGGAACAACATCGATCGGAAAACTCCGAAAACGTCGAGCACGGAAATAATAGAATCAGAAGTGTCATTTGGACCAGTAAGACCATAGTCAGGATTGGGGTTTTTTAAGAAGTCTTCCAGTCCTGGGTTTTTATCCTTTTGATCTTCGGACAGCTGCGAAAAACACGCTGCTTTTAATGGAGCAGACACATAAATCGTCTGATCCAGCACTTTGTTAAAGTCATCTTTTATACTAAAATCCGATGAACCCGCTAGCCTTG
>JABABC010000131.1 GCA_014238445.1 Coxiellaceae bacterium | reverse complement strand
TATCGATCCTAGCGCACTCAATGACATCGTTGACGCACTCATCAACCAAAACGCCAACGCCCTACTAGCCAGCAGCGAAGCTTTAGCAAACACAGGCGCAGATTTCGAACAAGCACTGGCGAATCTTCTCGAGCGCTTTCACAGTATTGCTATGGAACACGCCATACCTGGCAAGCATACGAACCCTAACATCGCACAATGGGCGCAATCCTTGAGTGCTGAACAAACGCAGCTGTACTATCAAATCACTTTACTCGGCCAACGTGATTGTGCCTTAGCGCCCACGTCTCGCATGGGCTTTGAAATGACACTACTTAGACTGCTGAGCTTTTACCCTCAAAGCGAGCAAGCTCTAGCACTGACGACAGCACCACAGACACAGATACGACAGAAGCCATCGACATCCAGCTCAATATCACCTAAACCTGCATCGGCTAAGTCTAGTGCTTCAGCCCCGCAAGATGATGACTGGTCCAGCTGGCTACCCCATTTAGGTCTCGCAGGCATGACGAACAGTATCGCGCGTCACTGCACCCTAGAGTCTTTTAACAACGACGTGATGCAGCTGATACTCCACCCATCGCAAGCTCCATTATTGCAGCCTAAAGTTATCACACGCATCGAAGAGGCGGTTAGTCAATATTTACAAAAGCCCATTAAAGTTAATATTACTAGCGAAAAAAGTGATCGTCTATCGCCACAACACCAACACGAGAAACAACAAAAAGACGCCCAAGACCAACGGGAACAGACTATTTTAAAGGACAAAAACGTTAAAACCATCATGGAAACTTTTGATGCTACAGTTACAAAAGAAAGTATCATTGAAAAAACATAATTATTAACACACTTAGGAGAAATATCATGAGTAATGACGATTTAGCCGGCGATATTAAAAACAGCATTAAAAACATGCAAAGCCAAATGCAAGATACCTATTCTGAACTAGGCAATATTAACATCACAGGTGAGTCGCATGACAAAACTGTACGCATCAGCATGTCAGCTACCTACGTTTTCGATGATATCGATTTTGACGAAAAAGCCTTGCAAGGCGGTGTACGTGAATTCAAATGGCGCATTCGTGAAGCCTGGAAAGACTTGAGTGAAAAAATTCAACAAACCACACAAGCTCGCACCTTAGAATTATTACAAGGTATGGATATTCCAGATCAGATTCGTGAACTACCTTCAGAAGAAGATAAGTAATCACACATTGAATTAAATCGGGAAAATCATGGCTCATATCTCTGTCAGCCCTGCCCTGCAGCAGCTTATCGATGCGCTGTGCTGCCTACCTGGCGTAGGCCCTAAGACAGCGCAGCGCATGAGCTTTCAGCTGCTCTCTGAAGCCGGTCGACAAAAAGGGCACACTTTAAGCACGGCACTGCAGCACGCACTGGAGTGCATAACGTTATGCACCTTATGCAGGGGTTACACAGAGAAGGTCACTTGTGAGTTATGCCTATCGGATAAACGCGATCGCACACAACTATGCGTAGTGGAAACTCCATCGGATATCCTAGCGATTGAACACACACATAGCTATCAAGGCTTGTACTTTGTCTTACATGGCCGCTTATCGCCACTTGATGGCATTGGCCCACAAGACATCGGTATTCCGCAATTACTCCATCATATGAATAAACAGAGTATTAACGAGCTGATCATAGCGACCAACCCCACCATGGAAGGCCGAGCTACGGCACACTATATCGTCAGCCACCTGAACACAAACAACGTCACTTGCTCTCAACTTGCTCACGGCATTCCGCTGGGCGGTGAGCTCGAATATTTAGACGGCGGCACACTAGCGCACGCCCTACAACAACGAACCACTATTAAGCAATAGTCATTAACAACGAGGAAAATACCCCATGTTTGGAGATAAAATGAATATCATGAGCCTGCTGAAAAATGCAAAAAATATCGAAAAGATGATGAGCAAAGCACAAGAAGAGCTTGAGAAAATTGAAATCACAGGCGAATCGGGTGCGGGCGCTGTCAAGGTTGTCATGAATGCCAAACACACCATTAAATCCATTCACGTCGATGATGACATCTACCAGGAATCCAAAGATGTCACACTCGACTTAATCCAAGGAGCGCTGAACCATGCCAGCCAACAAGTGGCTGAGATTGCACAATCCAAAATGATGAACCCTGGTGATTTATTTAACTCTATGAGTGAAAATGACACGGATAAGTAAGTTCTATCAATAAAAAATCCTAGATATCGCTAATGCAGTTAATCCATTAGCGATAACTCTCACAACCAAAATACCCGCAAGCCGCCAAGAGCAATAGCCTAAAATAATTAGAATGACGACTATCACTCCCACTCAATCGTAGCTGGAGGTTTTCCAGAAATATCATAGACCACTCGTGACACATGAGAGACTTCATTAATAATGCGGTTACTCACATGCGCTAAAAAATCGTGCGGTAAATGCGCCCAATGTGCTGTCATGAAGTCTGTTGTTTCAACAGCACGCAACGCAATCACATATTCATAAGCACGCGCATCACCTTTAACGCCCACCGTCTTAACCGGTAAAAACACCGCAAAGGCTTGACTGACTTTCTGATATAAATCATTTACCACTAACTCTTCAATGAAAATAGCATCGGCAGCGCGCACTGTATTGACAGCGATTTCTGTGACTTCACCTAACACCCGAACAGCTAAACCAGGACCTGGAAAAGGGTGACGCATCATCATCGACTCTGGTAAATCTAATACCGCACCCACTTTACGCACTTCATCCTTAAATAATTCCCGCAAAGGCTCAATGAGTTTTAAGCCCATTTTTTCTGGTAATCCGCCCACATTATGATGCGACTTAATCACATGCGCTTTACCGTGTTTTGACTGAGCAGACTCAATAACATCAGGATAAATCGTACCCTGCCCTAGCCATTTCACATTACCAAGCTTTTTAGCTTGCGCTTCAAATACACGAATAAATATTTCACCAATCACTTTGCGTTTTTCTTCTGGGTCTGCCTTACCGGCTAAGGCCTGCATAAACTGCACCTTTGCATCAACACGAATAACCTTCACACCAAGGTGTTCAGCGAACAAAGCCATCACTTCGTCGCCTTCATTAAGGCGCAACAACCCTGTATCAACAAACACGCAGGTTAATTGTTCTCCCACTGCGCGGTGCAACAGTGCTGCAACCACTGAAGAATCAACACCTCCTGACAAACCCACCACCACATGATCAGAGCCTACAGTACGACGTGCTTCATCAATACTCTGCTCAATGATATGAGCAGGCGTCCAAGATACCTCAGCTTGACAAGTCTCATGAACAAAATACGCTAACATTGCTTGACCTTGCGGGGTATGAGTCACTTCTGGGTGAAACTGCACACCATAAAACTGCTTAGCGTGATTTGCTATCGCTGCAAATGGGGCCGTTGATGTATGTGCTAGCACTTCAAATCCATGGGGTAATGTTGATACCTGATCGCCATGACTCATCCAAACTGATGTGCAAGGCGCTGTTTGATCATCGGCAGGCACCACCTGTGATAGTAAGCTTTTTTTGTTATCCAACAATAACGTGGCATGACCAAATTCACGGTGAGAACAGGACTCAACTTCGCCACCGAGCTGGGTAACCATAGCTTGCATACCATAACAGATACCCAACACCGGGCATCCTTGCTGAAAAACCGCTTCAGGGGCTCGTGGCGTGTTAGAGGATGTGACTGACTCAGGCCCACCGGAGAGGATAACTCCCACAGGTTGAAACGATGCAATCACTTCATCGCTCACATCACAACTGATGATTTCACAAAACACGCCCAACTCGCGAACACGACGTGCAACCAATTGTGTATATTGAGAGCCAAAATCGATAATTAATAACAGGGGTTGTGCTGGGTTCATGATTTAGCCGCCTGTCCTGAGTAGTTCGGCGCTTCTTTAGTCACAGTGACATCATGCACGTGACTTTCTCTCATGCCAGCCGCCGTGATCCGAACAAATTGCGCATCACGCTGCAAGGCATCAATGCAAGGTGCACCTAAATACCCCATGCTGGATGACAACCCTCCACTCAATTGATGAATCACCGGCTTCACAGACCCTTTATACGGCACTCGACCTTCGATGCCTTCTGGAACGTATTTTTGAGTGTCACGTTGTGCATCTTGAAAATAACGATCACTGGAGCCATGCTGACCTGACATAGCACCCACAGAACCCATGCCGCGATAGGATTTATAAGAACGACCTTGATATAAAATCACTTCACCCGGCGCTTCTTCAGTACCCGCAAACACACTGCCCAACATCACGCTTGATGCACCGGCAGCAATCGCTTTTGCAACGTCGCCTGAGAAACGCATGCCACCGTCAGCAATCACAGGAATGTTCTTCCCTTGCAATGCAGTAGATACCTGTGAGATCGCCGTGATCTGGGGCACACCAACGCCTGCAACAATCCGAGTGGTACAAATAGAGCCAGGACCAATACCCACCTTCACTGCATCCACACCAGCTTCTGCCAATGCCAGGGCCGCATCAGCGGTTGCAATATTTCCTGCAATGACTGGCAACTCAGGATAATGGGCTTTAATCCACTTCACCTGATCCATCACACCTCGTGTATGCCCATGGGCCGTATCTACCACAACAACATCAACACCTTCAGCCACTAAAGCCTCAACACGTGCTTGACCATCTGCACCTACACCAACAGCGGCGGCTACTCGCAACTGCCCGGCGGCATTTTTAGTCGCCAATGGATGCTCTTGCGCACGCTGTAAATCTTTGACGGTGTACATACCTTGTAATTGAAAAGCATCATCAACCACTAAAAGCTTTTCAATGCGATGCGTGTGAAACAAACGGATGATCTCATCATGACTTGCTGTCGGTGACACTGTGATTAAACGTTCTTTAGGTGTCATTAAGGCAGATACAGGCTTAGATAGATCACTTTCAAAACGAATATCCCGGCTAGTGACAATCCCAACCAGCGCATCGCCCTCAACCACTGGCAATCCGGAAATCGCATAGTGTTGTGTCAGCTCGCACAAAGCTTCTAACGAAGCCTCCGGCGAGACCGTTATAGGGTGAGATACCATGCCGCTTTCATACTTTTTCACACGACGCACTTGATCCGCCTGCGCCTCAATCGTCATATTTTTATGCAACACACCCAAACCGCCCAACTCAGCCATGGCAATGGCCATCTTAGCCTCTGTGACGGTATCCATTGCTGCAGATAAAATAGGCGAATTCAACTGAATAGTGGCGGTTAACTGTGTTGCCAAGGAAACAGACTTAGGAAGTACTTCAGAGTAACGGGGCACTAATAAGACATCATCAAACGTTAAAGCAGACTGAGTTAGCAGATCCATACAAACCTCAAGGTAACTAAAGATGGGCGCTAGTGTAACGATTCCATTATAAGCTGTCGACTAAATAGCCAAGATATTGACAGCATTTCAACCATACGGGATCCCACAGAACAAAGCATGGTGAAAACATCACGTAAATAATCAAAAAAACCCTTATTTCGATAGTAAGTGCTTGCCACCATCAATATAAAGCACTTACTCAGTTGTGTATTTCAAAACTTCCAAAGCAGGTGCTCCTTGTAGCATATCTGAAGTCACAGTAGGTTTTGTGAGTAATTGATCTGATATTGCTGTTAAATCATCCAAGAGTTGGCGATTTAAAGTACCCAACAGATCATCCAGTATTTTGTATAGTCTACAATACTGCCTCCATAAAAGCAGACAGCGCTTATTAAGGAAGTAAACAGGGCGCTGTAATGTATATAAACCGATTTAACAGTGGCATAAGTGGTTTTTCGCACTCGTCCACCCATCGTGACATGTTTTGTCAGCAACGTAATGCCACGTCGTAATGAGCGAGCAAGGTATCAACGATACAGCCATCAGTACTACCTTCTTTTTGAAATATCGGCCCTTAAAGCCAATCATAGTAAAGCCATTATCTATTTGCGTGTCATTCCCGATCTGAGTTTACTTTAGAGCACCATTTTATTTGCGACAGGACCTTTTTAGATACCGCTATGCTGTTTCCCGACTCACTGCATCGGCTAAAGTCTGAGCCAGTCGCCTCACCTGCTCTTCACACTCCCCTTCCACCATAACGCGAACCAAAGGCTCAGTACCCGAAGGCCGCAATAAAACACGTCCTGAATTAGAAAGCTCATCTTCTACCTGCTTCACGGCTGTTTGAATCGACGGGTAATTGGTCAACTCAAAAGGTTGCTGACAAATCGGCACATTGATCATCACTTGCGGCGTTTTTTGCATACCCTGCTTTAATTCACTCAAAGACTGACCTGACACTTTTAAGACTTTTAATATCTGTAATGCTGAAATAATGCCATCGCCTGTGGGGGTTAATGATAAATTCAATAAATGTCCTGATGATTCACCACCTAAAGTCCACCCTTCACGCTTTAATGCTTCTAAGACATAACGATCACCGACAGAAGCACGCACAAAAGGAATCGATCGTTGCTTCATGGCTTGTTCAAAACCCCAGTTTGTCATTAATGTTCCGACAACCCCGTCAACAGAACCTTGCTCAAAAGCCTGCATCGTTAAAATACATAAAAGTTCATCACCATCGACGCATTCGCCATGATGATCCACCATCATCACACGATCACCATCTCCGTCTAAGGCTATCCCTAAATCCGCTTGATGCTCTCTTACTGCTGCTTGTAGAGCTCTGAGCTCTGTAGCGCCACAATCATCATTAATATTACAGCCATCAGGAGAACAACCTATGGCAACTACTTCCGCACCCAGCTCATGAAAAATCATAGGAGCAACAGCATG
>JABABC010000157.1 GCA_014238445.1 Coxiellaceae bacterium | reverse complement strand
TACTCATTCGATGCAATGGTATTATCATTATAAAAGGCAGAAACAATATCGAGGTCACTGTCATTGTTCATGTTCGCTACATGGACAGCACGAGCGGCTGAGATTGTAATGATAGAGGCACTGAAATTAATAAGGTCATTATCAGTAATGGTTAATATGGCACTGGCAATCACAGATTGTGGCATGACTCGCACTAGACAGGGTCAATGTGACAGTTTTATTGTCTTCGTCAACTGCATCAGTGAAGTTGCAAAAAAACTCTTTTTTAAATAATGAAAAATGTGTGAGAGAACTTGTTTTACTGGGTTCGTTGGACCATTGATGTGCAGCATGAAGAAAATGGCTCCCCGGGGCGGACTTGAACCACCGACCAAGTGATTAACAGTCACCTGCTCTACCACTGAGCTACCGGGGAATATGATTGCAACTCGAATCGAACGCTATATTAATCGTGAGCCGCTCGAGGGTCAATCCTTTTTTAATAATTTATCCCTGCTTTTGCCATTTTGTGAACTTATTGTTCAAAGGCCATCAGTGAGTACGTGCTTAGCTTCCCACCACTTTTTTGATTCGCTGAACAGCTGCTTCTAGGGCCTCAAGACTGGTGGCAAAAGACAGGCGTATGTACCCAGGGCTACCAAAGGCTGTCCCTGGAACAGTGGCGACATGACCTTCTTCGAGTAACTGTGTTGCGAAGGCTAGGTCATCTTTAAGGCCTAGGTGATCGATAGCGTGCTGTACATGAATAAACAAATAAAAGGTACCTTGTGCTGGAATGGCTTTGAATCCGTCAATGGCATTAATTGCTTCAAGTAACCAGTTGTGTCGAGCTTGGTAGGCTTCAAGCATGGGGGTGAAAAATTGATCGGGTGAGGCGGTGAGCGCGGCAACAGCAGCGGCTTGGGCGATGGAGTTAGCACAAGAGGTGCTTTGAGATTGCAGTTTTTTCATGGCCCCTAAAACGTTGCTAGGCCCAGCGGCATAGCCAATACGCCAGCCTGTCATGGCGTGAGACTTTGAGACACCATTGACAATAATCGTGCGTTCCCGTAACCCGGGGCAAACATTAACTACGTTGACAAAATGGTTATTTTCAAAATTAATATATTCATAAATATCATCACTTAAGATAGCAATGTGAGGGTGTTGCATTAATACGTCTGCCAGGGCCTTGAGTTCATCGTATTGATAGGATGCCCCAGTGGGGTTGGAAGGACTGTTGATGATAAACAGACGGGTTTTGGGTGTGATGGCAGCTTCGAGTTGTTTGGCTGTGATTTTATAGCATTGGTCGATGCCCGCAGCGATGCTGATGGGTTTTGCACCCGCTAGCAGCACCATATCGGGGTAGGAAACCCAGTAGGGTGCAGGAATCATAACTTCATCTCCTGGATTAAGAAGTGCTTGCATTGCATTGAATAAAGATTGCTTTGCGCCTGAGGTCACTAAGATGTCTTTGGGTTCATAATTCAGTTGGTTGTCGCGTTTCAGTTTATTGGCAATGGCTTGTTTGAGTGCAGGAGAGCCGTCTGCTGCCGTGTAGCGCGTTTGACCATTGTGTATCGCAGTGATAGCGGCTTCTTGAATAAAGGTGGGTGTGTCGAAATCGGGTTCACCGACACTGAGATTGATAACGGAGACCCCTTCTGCAGCGAGTGCTTTCGCTTTGGCATTCATGGCAATGGTAGCAGAAGGTTGAATGGCATTAACGCGATCAGATAAGGTTAGGCTCATTGAGATGCTCCGTGTGTGGTGAGAGCAAATCATCGTATGAAAAGGGGGGGGAAGTCAACTTGCTGATGAGGGTTCAATGAGGCTAAGAACGGTCCAGCCAGCACTGGGTGAGGGTTGATATTCCACCGAAAAAATATGCAGTCGACCTTTGGGGTTGATTGCAAATAATGGTATAGATTTTTTATCATGTTGTGTGAGGTAATCTTGAAAGGTAAAGCTGTCGCTCAGCGTGGTGCTACGAATACTACTGCCACGATCCAGTTGGTTTTTAAAGGCATCAATGGTTAATTCCTTAGAAAATAAAGCTTGCCCATGATGACGTTTAGCAGCGAAGTGCTTATCTTGGGAATGTTGTTCTAGTTCCGTAGCCGCATGCATGGCATAGACTTCACGTTGTCCAAATTCTTTAGCATAGCGTAATGCCGCTAGGGCATTTAAATCAGGAAAGGTGGATAAGCTAAATAATTTACCTAAACCGACAAGATCTAGATGCCGATCGGCATGCTCCGAAATTGGGTTGCCATAATAGATAGGTAGGTTAGCCATCCTGGCAGTATGACTGTGGTGCCACTCAAAGGCTGTGAGTAAGACTTGAATGCCTTGATCTTGAAGCGCCTTACCAATGGCTTGTGCAACAGGGTTTGCACCAATGATTAAGATACCTTTAGGTTCAGGCTGACAGACTTTTAACCAGCGCGCTAAAGGCCGGGCGGTTATACCTTCAAAGACGACCATGCCGATAATGATCAGCAAGGTGAGCTCTAATAGTGAGTCTGCTTGAGGTATGTGATGAATGCGCAGTTGAATGACAAATAAGGCTGCAATGGAAGCTGATACAATCCCTTTAGGTGAAATCCAAGCTAAAAAGACACGTTCTTTAAAGGTGAGGGTGCTTCCCCAGGTGCATAAAGTGACACTGATCGGGCGGATGATGCATTGTAAAGCAATCAGAATCACGCAGGCTG
Source organism: Coxiellaceae bacterium (assembly GCA_014238445.1). Taxonomy (GTDB): domain Bacteria; phylum Pseudomonadota; class Gammaproteobacteria; order Coxiellales; family Coxiellaceae; genus UBA9148. The sequence goes on along the minus strand of JABABC010000157.1, from coordinate 13,773 downwards.
ACGGGATAAGGCTGAGGGTTTGCTTTAAGTTCATCTGAGCGGCAATTAAGACAAATAAACCGGAGATCAGTAGGATGCTGAGGCTTTCTTTAAAGCCTAATAATTCACTGGCAATGATTTCATGACGGTTAGCTATCCATAACCCCATTAATGTAACCGTCAGTAAGCCTGCGCTGTCTTTTAGGCTGCTCGCTAGAGCATAAGCAAATAACACAATACAGAGTGTGGCTATGTTATGTAAGAAGTCTGGTATCCACTGCTGTTGTAAGGCTTTCCCAAGTAGGTACCCAAAGAGTATGCCGAGCCCAACCCCGACGACGAAAGTCTCTAAGCTCGAGAGGATAAAGAGAAAGGTAGAGCTGTGTTCATGAAAGGTGATCACACCCGTCAATACGATAATGGCTAGTAAGGCGCCGATGGGATCTGTAGCAATACTTTCCCAGCGTAATATGTTTGTTAAGTGTTGGTTGGGAGAAATAGTTCGTAACAAGGGTATCACGACGGTGGGTCCAGTAATGGTGCAAATGGCGCCTAGGAGTAGCGCAACAGGCCACTGGAGGTGCAATCCGTAATGGGTGACTAGAGCTGTGAGGATCCCTGTCACGAGAATGCCTAGGGTAACTAGATTTCGGATGACATGCTCAAGACCCTGTATGTGCGTTAAGTTCAGTGTAAGGCTGCCTTCAAATAAAATCACAGCCACGGATAACGAGATCATAGGCTCGAGCAGCTGCCCGAAGACTTGGTGCGGTAAAAACCAACCAAACACGGGTCCAATCAGTATGCCTATCAGGAGTAAGAATAAAATAGCGGGCGTTTTAACCCACCAAGCAACCCATTGTGACAGCAGTGTGATGATTCCAAGGCCGGTAATGACCCATAAGAGTGAGATTGACATGCAGCCGTTCCTTGGTTGTTAACGTGGGTAGTCGTCCATTGTGACCCAGCACATAGAGTAACAAACTTTATCCGTGTTGCCATCGTTTCAGTATCCTGAGACTGACAAGGGATGGGGTTTCCGGTATGGTTGTGATTTTAAAATCATTGATAACGATCATGGGCAATGTATTTCAATTACAAGCACCGTTTAAGCCTTCAGGGCATCAACCTCGTGCGATTGAGCAATTATCCAGCGGCATTCAAGACGGTCTTTGTCGGCAGACACTGTTGGGTGTGACGGGCTCTGGTAAGACCTTTGTGGTAGCTAATGTCATTAATGATCTGCAGCGCCCAGCTATAGTGTTAGCACCCAATAAAACTTTAGCCGCACAACTTTACTCTGAGTTGCGTGATTTTTTCCCGAATAATGCCGTGGAGTACTTTGTTTCATACTATGACTATTATCAGCCAGAGGCCTATGTTCCGAGTTCTGGAACGTACATCGAAAAAGATGCTTCGGTGAATCAGCACATTGAGCGAATGCGTCTATCTGCGACTAAGGCTGTATTAGAACGTCGGGATGTGATTGTGGTGGCGACGGTGTCTGCTATTTATGGTTTGGGTGATCCGCAATTGTATTTAAGTATGGTGCTGCATTTGAGCCGAGGGGAGCGTATTGATCAGCGAGATATTCTACACCGACTCGCAGAGATGCACTACATGCGTGATGATAATGTATTTGAGCGTTCTCGCTATCGGGTGCGAGGTGATGTTATCGATGTTTTTCCTGCGGATTCAGAAAAAGAAGCCATCCGGATTGAGCTCTTTGATGATGAGGTCGAGAGTCTATCGTATTTTGATCCGTTGACCAGTCGGGTGATTCGAAAAGTGCCTCGTTTAACGATCTTTCCAAAAACGCATTACGTCACTCCGCGTTCACGAGTTTTAAAAACTGTGGATACGGTAAAAGTGGATTTGGCAGAGCGATTAGCTGAACTGAATGAACTCAATAAATTAGTTGAGAGTCAGCGCTTGGAAGAGCGTACACGTTTTGATATTGAAATGATGTTAGAGCTGGGTTATTGCTCAGGGATTGAGAACTATTCACGTTATCTGTCAGGGCGACAGCTGGGTGAGGCACCACCGACATTAATGGATTACTTGCCGAAGGACGCCATGATGTTTATTGATGAGTCTCATGTCACGGTCTCGCAAGTGGGTGGTATGTCCCGTGGTGATAGAGCGCGAAAAGAAAATCTGGTGAATTATGGTTTTCGTTTACCCAGTGCCTTGGATAATCGACCATTAACCTTTGAAGAGTTTGAGCGCATAGCGCCTCAAACCGTGTACGTATCAGCGACACCGGGTGATTATGAGCTGTTGCACTCTGATGCCACAGTGGAATTATTGGTTCGTCCTACAGGCTTGATTGATCCGGTTGTTGAAGTGCGCCCGTTAGAAACTCAAGTTGATGACTTGCTTTCAGAAATCCATAAGCGCATTGACAAAGAAGAGCGTATTTTAGTCACCACATTAACAAAGCGCATGGCAGAAGATTTGGCAGACTATTACAAAGAGCAGGGAATTAAGGTGCGTTATTTACATTCCGACATTGATACTGTTGAGCGTGTTGAGATTATTCGTGATCTACGCTTGGGTGTGTTTGATGTGTTAGTGGGCATTAACCTGTTGCGTGAAGGCTTGGATATGCCAGAGGTCTCTTTGGTGGCGATATTGGATGCCGATAAAGAGGGGTTTTTACGTTCATCACGTTCATTGATTCAAACCATTGGGAGAGCCGCTAGGCATGTGAACGGTAGGGCTATTCTATATGCAGATCGTGTCACTCGCTCGATGAAGTTTGCTTTAGATGAGGGGGAGCGTCGATGCGCTATACAGTTGGCTTATAACGAAGAGCATGGGATAACGCCACGTTCCGTGAATAAGCAGATTCGAGATATGATTGAGTCTGAACAACCAGAAGATCAGCTTAGTGCGCAAGAGAAGGTGCAGCATATTCAAGAAGAGTCGTTAAGGTATCAGAAAATGTCACCTTCTGAATTGGCGTCAACCTTGGAGGATATGGAAAAGGTCATGTTACGCCATGCCGAACATTTAGAGTTCGAGCAAGCCACGGATGTTCGTGATCAGATAACCTGGATACAACATCATATTATGGGCATTGAATAAGCCTTGTTTTTAGGTGAGTGGGTCGGTTACGATGACGTTCATACCATTATTGAGTCACTGAGCACGTTATGTTTGATCAATTATTCTCCAGCGACGCTTTGTTGCATTGGGTGCCCATTGTGGGTTATCCCGGTTTATGTGTCATCATTCTATTGGAAATGGGTTTGATCGTCGGCTGTTGTTTGCCGGGTGATAGTTTATTGTTCACCGTGGGGTTGTTAGCGTCACGAGGTGTCTTTAATATAGCCATTGTTGTGCCGTTGCTCATAGTGACAGCGATTATGGGTTATGTTATCAGCTATGCCATTGGTAAGTACCTGGGTGGCTGGCTTTCCAAGCGACCAGATGCTTGGTATTTTAAAGCCGAGTATCTCACACGAACGGATGCTTTTTATGCGCGTTATGGGGCGCATTCTCTTTTTATAGGTCGCTTCATCCCGATTATACGCTCTTTTATTCCAGTCACAGCAGGCATGGTGCGCATGCCTTACGGCCGCTATACCGTGTGTAATATTGGCGGTGCATTGGTGTGGGTTGGGAGTGTGTGTGGGTTGGGTTATTTTTTAGGGAGTCAGGTACCCTCTATCGATCGTTATTTAATGCCAATCATTGCCGCAATTATTGTTGTTTCTGTCTTGCCGGTGGCTTTGCGTTGGTTGCACGCCAGGCGACAACGTTAATCAAATTATATGATCTGGTGGCGTATTCATGCGCATTTTTTAGCTGGTGTTGGCCTTGCCTTTTGGCTATGATGATTACTCGTAATGCATTGTTTATAAAGCAAGAATAAAGGTGTTGATCTAGTGGCTTGGCAATCCAAAAAAACACGCTGGTTCGTGATAGCCATTTGTCTCGTTGGCAGTGGGGTTTTTGCATTCATGCATGTTTATCGTGTGCAAGCCTCTCGGTTGCCTGTACAAGAAAAACCATGGCCGGTATCTGTATTGACGTTGTCTAGCCCGAGCTCCCATGTTCCACATTTGTTTCTTTATGGTCGTGTTGATCATTCAGAGTTGACGCAGTTATCAGCAGCAGTATCGTCAACTGTGTCGCGTGTTGTGGTAAAAGAAGGGGATGAAGTTGAGGCTGGTCAATTATTAATTGAGTTGAATTCAAAAAGTTATGTGCTAGCGCGAAACATACATGAGTCCGATTTGGATCATGTGCAATCCGAGTTGCAGTCTGAGCAGGTTAATTTAGATCGATTACAAAAAAATCGTCATCATCAGAAAAAGTTATTAGATTTAGCTCAGGCCTCTTTAAATCGTTATCACAGTTTAAGTGAACAAAATTATGTGAGTGGTGAGGAGCTCAATGCAAAGCAACGTGAATTTAATTTACGTTCGATGCAGTATCACAATAGTCTTGATGATATCAAGTTGAGTCATCAGCAGATGGTGCGTTTAAAGGTGCGTGCAAAAAAGCTGTCATATCTCATTGAGAAAGACCAGATTAATTTAGATCATTGCCATCTAAAGTCACCGGTTGCGGGACAAGTCACGAAACTATCAGTCGCTATGGGTGAGCGTGTCTTACCAGGTGACTTTATGGTGGAAGTTATTCCCTTGCAACAGAAGGAAGTGCATGCATTGATCCCTTTGTCTCAAGTGCCTGTTATACAGCATAGCTTGGATGTCGGTCAGGCCGTGACTGCTAAATGGCAATATAACGATAAAACGATTATCTTAGACTTGATTCGTTTGACTCCTTACGTAAAAGACGCTCAGGCGGGTCAAGAAGCAATCTTTCAAGCCTTTTCGGAGGATTCCAGTCTCGTTATGGGTGTGCATGCACCGGTAACGGTTAACCTACCTGCAGTTAATTCATCTTATGTTGTTCCTGAGGCAGCGTTATACCATGATCGTCAGGTGTATGTGGTTGATAACCATCGTTTGCGCGCTGTTCATGTGAAGGTATTAGGTTCTATCTATAATAAGCGCCAACGTGATTATATTATTCAATCGGAAGGTTTGTCCGCCGGCCAACAGCTAATAACGATACAGTTACCACAAGCGATTAATGGGTTGTTGGTGTCTATTAAAACCAAAGGCACGTTAAATGGATAAAGGAGTGAAACGTTCTTGGATTGATTTTTTTTTATCACATCGTGTTGCTTCAAATTTATTGGTGTTTATTTTTTTGCTCTTGGGGGCGATGGGTCTTAGTCAGCTTCATACACGCTTTCTCCCTGAATTTTCTTTGAACACGGTTGTCATATCCGTGGCCTGGCCTGGAGCCAGTCCCGCTGATATTGAACAGGGTTTGACCACCCCCATTGAAAAACAGCTGGGTCATATTGATGACGTCTTGCGAATGAGCTCAGTATCGAGTCAGGGTTTATCCATGATCGTCATTGAGTTTAATCAAGGTACCGATATGACACGCGCGACCCAGCGTGTCCGTGATCAAGTTCATTTGGTGTCATATTGGCCAAAAGCGAGTCAGCCTGCTGAGGTAACGTTGGTGCAAATTTATGATCCGATTGCGCGTATTATATTATCAACGAGTGATCATCCACGTGCGTTAAGGCATTGGGCGTATCAGGCGCAACAGGAATTATTAGATCGCGGTGTTGATAAGGTCATGATAGGAGGCTTACCCGATGAAGAGCTTCAAATTAAGATACCGGCAGAGCAATTACTATTGCTGCGTCAGCATTTAGGTCATATCGCTGACAATATTCATAACCAAAGTCAGGATGTTGCTGCAGGAACGTTGGAGGGTGTGAAACATCGTCAAGCTTTGCGCTCTGATTCACAAGTTCGATCTACTGCTGATTTAGGTGAGGTGCCTATTATTTCGGGCGATGCACAATCGGTAATACGGTTATTGAATATAGCGGGCATTGTGAAGCGCCCGGTACCTTATGCAGCAACAATTCGTTATCAGGATAACCCCGCCGTCGAGCTGACTTTATTTCGATCTCAAAACACGGACACGTTGCAAGCAGCGAAAGTATTACGGCAGTGGAAGAAAACTGCGAAATCCACCTGGCCTTCTGGCATTGAAGTGCACGTGTATTATGAGTTTTGGAAAGTCATTAAACAGCGTATTGGTGTTTTGTTAAATAATGGTACTTGGGGGTTGTTATTTATCTTAGTGTTGTTGTTTCTTTTCCTTCTAGGCCGTGTGGCAATATGGGTCGCATTTGCTGTTCCACTGTCGATTTTGGGGGCGCTATTTTGTTTATGGGTTTTTGGCGGCTCTCTTAATATGATTAGTTTATTCGCATTAATTATGACGCTTGGGATTATTGTTGATGACACGATTGTTGTTGCAGAAGAGGGTGTTCGACTTTACCAGTCCGGCGAGGGTCCTTATGAGGCAGCCAAGCAGGGTGCTCAAAGAATGTGGGTTCCCATTATGGCTTCTTCCTTAACCACAATAGCCGCGTTTTCACCCTTGTTGTTGTTGGGGGGGATGATGGGGGAGGTGTTGTTTTCAATACCTTTGGTGGTGATATGTGTGATTATTGCCTCACTAGTAGAGTGCTTCTTTATCTTACCTTATCATGTTAAAAAAAGTTTAGAACACACTTCTAAGCACAAGTTATCTCATTTTAGAGTATGGCTTGATAAGACGTTTATTGCTTTCAGAGACCATTATTATCGTCGTTTTGTTCTTTGTTGTATGCATCATAAGATTGTTTTATTAAGTGTGGTTATTGTTTCTATGCTGCTTTCCATCGGCTTAATTACAAGTGGTCGATTGGCGTTTACGTTTTTTCCGTCACCGGATGGAACGTTGATTAATACAGACATCACTTTTAATGGAGGTGTTTCTCAATCAGAAATGTCCGCTTATTTGAAAGATGTAGAGAGAGCCGCTCGTGAAGCTGATAGGGCTTTATCTTCCAACGAGCCTTTAATTCACTCGATGGTTCAGTATTTTTATCAAGGAACAGACCCTTATGAAACGCGCAATCAAAAACGTTTAGCATCAATTGTAGTGGAGTTATCCTCGCCCGAAGAGCGTCATGTGAGTAATCAAGCCTTTATAGATGCTTGGAGTCAACGACTTTCATCTGAGCCTTGGGTGGAAAATGTTCGAATGATGCCCCCTCGTAAGGGGATGCCAGGCTCAGATATTGATATCGCATTATATGGGGCTTCTGCGACTACTCTCAAGCAAGCTTCCCTGGCTTTACAGCGAGAGCTGCAAAATTACAAGGGAGTTTTTAATGTTATCGACAGCATGCCTTTTGCTCAAAACGAGTACATCTTCAAATTAAACGCTCAAGCACATGCTTTAGGGTTTACCACTCGGGATATTGGTGATCATGTGCGTTCTGCGTTTACAGGGCAGTTGATACAGACACATTATGTGGGTAATGATCGTGTTGATATGCGTGTAAAGCTATCAGCTAATCATGACTCCACATTGTCTACTTTAGAACATTTGCCAATAATCACAGAGAGTGGTGCAGCTATGCCTTTAGGGTCTTTAGTGGCTATCCATCAAAAACAAGCCTTTGATACTTTGCAGCACCTTGATCGCCAATTAGTGGTACATGTGGCGGCAGAAGTGGATCGGTTTCAAGGGAATGCTCAGCATATTATAACGTCGATGATGGCGACTGATTTACCTAAAATCACTCATCAATACGGGGTGCAATACATGATGAAAGGGCGCTCTATGGAGGAGTTAAATACCCTCAATGAAATGAAACTGGCTGTCGTGGCTATGTTGTTAATGATTTATCTTATATTGGCCTGGGTTTCCTCTTCGTACCTTTGGCCAATATGGATCATGGTGGCTATTCCTATCGGTTTGGAGGGGGCTATTTGGGGGCATTGGTTGATGGGATGTGAGTTGACTTTGTTATCCTTCTTTGGTTTTTTTGGCCTAACAGGGATTGTGATTAATGATTCCATTATTTTGTTATTTCGCTACAAAGAGTTGTTAGCCAGTGGCATGGATCGCGATAGCGCCGTGATTGAAGCCAGTTGTCAGCGGATGCGCCCTGTTCTACTCACATCCATCACAACGATTGCAGGTTTGAGTCCTTTGTTATTCGAGCGTTCGATGCAAGCACAGTTTTTAATTCCTATGGCGATATCTATCTGTTTCGGTTTGGCATTTTCTACGTTATTAATATTGATTGTGATTCCAGCCTTAGTATCAACTTGGCGGCGTTAATCACCTGATGACAATGATCAGTGTTTGATCTTTTTATTGGAGTGAGAGCCGTTATTTTACTTGTTGGGTCGAATGCGTATAATCGAAGATCGCTAATCATATGAGCTCAAGGAGTCGCTGTGCGTTCTGAATCCACCCTCTCTCAAACGGTTGCTGTCGTGTTGGCGCTGCTTGTTGTTTTAGCTATGATGCATTTTATCCCTAAGCCCGCATTCGCACCTCACGGTATTATCTTACCGGCTAAGGTCATTAAAGCGCCGATTTCACCCAATCAAGTTCGCATTTATCGTGCGCTGCCTGCTGAATATCAAAAGTTGGGCCGTATCACGATTGAGATGCACGCAGCCAGGGGTGCGAATCAGCGTGTTGATCAAGCTCGAATGGTCGTTAAGGCGCAGTCATTAGCAGCTACTGTGGGTGCTAATGGGATGGTCTTTAATTTAATGTATGGTGGCGGCCAAGAGGGCGCAGCATTGAATAGTTATTACCTGATGGGGTATGCATTCTATGCTGAGGTGCCTGACGAGCTCAATATTAATTTTATTTCTTCGACGGAATAACACGCAAGGTAGTCTGTATGTCATTCAATTTTCCTTTAATTTTATTAGTACTAACGGTGTTTAGTGGAGTCATTGTTTTTGTTGATGGGTGTTTTTTGTTATGGCGACGACGCCATAACGGAATTGAAGCGGCTAAACGATCTACGCTCCCACCGGTGATTGATTATGCCCGTGCATTTTTCCCTATATTATTGATTGTTTTCTTGATTCGCTCATTTGCCGTGCAGCCATTTCGTGTTCCGACGGGATCATTGTCACCGACGATCTTGCCGGGAGATATGATTGTGGTGACACAGTATAACTATGGCTTCCATATGCCGGTCTGGAATACGGTGTTGAAAGCTGTTGGTCATCCAAAGCGAGGTCAGATTGCATTATTTAATTATCCGGTGAATCCAGCGGTGCAATTTGTAAAACGCACGGTGGGATTGCCTGGTGATCATATCAGTTATATTGATAAAGTTTTTTATATTAATGGGAAAGCTTGCCCGCAAACGTTTTTAGGTGACGCAACCGATTACAGTCAGGATGGTCGTTCATGGCCAGTCAAAGTGTATCAAGAAAACCTAGGTGGTGTGATTCATAAAATTTATCGAAATCCAAACCGCCCAGCGATTAATTTTTATGATTTAGTTGTGCCTAAAGGGCATTACTTAATGATAGGGGATAACCGGGATAACTCGGATGATGGTCGTAGCTGGGGTTTTGTGCCAGAGAATGCTTTTTTTGGACAAGCTCAGTTTATTTTGATGAGCTGGAATTCCCGTGCAGATTGGTTGCATAAAATCCGCTGGAATCGGATTGGTGATACGTTAGATCAAACACCTACTCATATTAATCATCACGATAATAATTTAGCAAAAGTTTAATTTGTCAGGTGTTGTCCCTGGAGGAGGTGTTGTGCACTCGCCGCAATAGATCTCATTTAGCGGGTTAAACAGAGCAGGCGAATTACAACACACGCTGTTATCATCACAAGGCTTACCTGTACTCTTATTTGATGTGGGGTGATTATGCCCACCGCAAGGTTGATGGTCTTCATGGTCATTGTGATCATGGTTCAGGTGGTGAATGGTTTCCCAGCCAATAAAAGCATAGCCTAGAAATGACAGTAGAATAAAGGGCAGCATTTGGGGTGACTGCATTGCCTCGGGGTGTTCATCGAGTGTCGTGATAAGGTTGTAGGCGGCTGTGGCCATTTGGCCTAACACAATGATCACGCGAGGGGTGAGGGTGGCGCAAGTGCTCGCGTTGTGATGATGTGCATGAGCGTCTTCAGAATGCACAACCGATTCCACGTAGGCGCTGAGCATCTCAGCTGCAATGCCTAGCCCTAGCCAACATTTAAAGACGGTGGGTGAGAGGTTCAGCAAGGTTTGTTGGGTATTGTCAAAGTCGATCATATCTTCCGCGGCATGTCCGATCATCAGAAGGAGTACTGACACGATTTTGAGGTAGGCTTGTTGATTGAGTCGTTCTGTCACTAACTGGTTAGCATCTTGGTAGTAGTCCAAATGATTAATGTGAGGTGCAGCGTCAATCAGTGAATAGACCCCCAGCCAAGGGATGCGAGCTGCTTGACCTAATACATTAGATAAGGCGTACGACTTTGTCCATCCTAAAGGGAATGTCACGGCAGTTAAGACTAACAATAAGAGTCCCTTTTGGAACCGCGTGAATGGCGGTTGTCTAATAGATGATCCCTCACTTTTATTGGTAGACCCTTGTTCCGTGTCTTTGAGTAGAGAGGTTGATAAATTAAAAGATTCTGATGTGGATTGATTTTGATTAGACTCAAGGTGGGTTTTAATAGGTTGCATATGTGACTCTAACGCTCTAATGTCCTCTCCGCTAAGAACGGCATACGTGTGTTTTCCGTAAAGGTGATAGCCAATAGAGAGAATGCTGATAGGGGCTAAACCATTGAGTATCTGTAAAACGATGATTAGAGGGTGGGGTAGATGGCTGTCATCCATGGTCTGATGCAGTTCGAAAGCGTTCATGGCAAAGGGAAAGGTGTAGATGACGGCTATGACGCTTTGTATGAGCATTTCATGCTTCTTGTTGACAAACGCTCTGTCAGTGTGAAGGTTGTCTTCTAAGTGTTTTGGCGTCATGGGATTCAATGTCTCTTGGTGAGAATGAGGGCTGATTAAGCCAGAAGATGTTTGTGTGTGCAATCTACAGTATGGATTTAATGCCTTCTTAATAAGCGGTCTGAGCGAATAGTGGGTCGTTTATGTGCAGATGCTCTCTGTTCGTCCATTTTATTTCTGGCTCACTTATCAAACGTGGTATCAACAGACGTTCGAGTGGAGGGTGGTATTGGGTCGGTTTTCTTTTTTCTTAAGGATTTGTTAATTATTAGGCGGAGGGTTTATTAATGTAATTGATTATATTATAACACCTAACTGACTGTTTATTTGAACGCAAGTGGTGTGTATGCGTGAGGTTGTTTATGCAAGATAATGTAGATCTAGTAAGGGCACTAGTGATAGACCCAAGGGAGCCAGCGATAGGCCCAGAAAGGGAGCCAGTGTCATTGTCTTTAATATTGTGCTCGACATTTTTCGCAGCGATAACATGTTCATTCAGTGGTGTGGTTGGCTCAGGGATTATACCTCAGCATTCCAGTACTCTTCAGCTGGCTCAAGCGGGTGCTTTGGGCGGATTTTTGATAGGTAGTTTATTGTTTGCTTATGATCTTAGGTATTGCATTTCTATCGTCGGTAGTGAAAGTGAAGCAAGGCGAGAGAATGATTTTGGGGGGCTCTTGAAAGGTGTGATGAGATACACGGCCAGACAAACTCTTTGTGGTTTATTAGGCCATATTGTTCTTGCTGCGTTCAACGAATCTTCCATGACAGTGAGTCAGATGACATTATGTTTTATGAGTGGTTCTGCTGCAACGCTGCTTCCTGTGGGGGTGGTGCAAGGCTTTCTGAGTGTTTGCTATGTGCGCATTTCATCCTTTAATGTGACAGCCGCACCTGCGTGGAGAAGCAATGACCCTTGTCCAGCGGTAGTGATGCTCAGGGATGAAGGTTCAAAGGAGAATCCTTTAAGTGCTGCAATCAATGCAGGCGTCAGTAATAACGAACTACCAGAGGCAGCGGTAGTTTCTGCAGTAACAGCCGATCCAAGGTTGCAAGATCTTCGTGAGCCTGAGCCTGCCGTTCTTATTTATGGCCCTAATAACGTATAGGTTGCTCCTATTAACTCCATGCTTTAGCGAAGTTCTTTAAGGCCATTAAGCGTATCACTTTTGCTGATCTGGTTTTTTGTAAACCAGTTGGCGGGCATTTCTAGTGCATAGCGTGCCGGCTGTTGTGAGCAGGTTCGTTTGTTGGAGTTGGCTTGCAATGACTGTATAGATGTTATTTTAAAATCAGCAGTTAAAAAAGCAATGTCTAAGTTGATCGGTGTGTTTTTCATCCAGAAACACCTTGTTTGACTATTTTCCCAGGTAAAGAGCATGCCTTGGTTGTTAGGTAGGGTGCGTCGATTCATTAATCCCAGTTGCCTTTTTTGAGGGGTATCTGCAATCTCTAGGCAGACTTCATGCTTGCCGATGCTAGCGATTTGACATGGAGTCTTTGCGAGACTCGTGTTGGTGAGTAAAAGCGATAGGGGGAGAATACTGTAACAATAATGCTTGCTCCATCGCTTCTTGTGGGTCTTTTGATACGATACTAATTTAAACACACGTTCATCCTCAGTGTTTCTAGGGTCATCGTAACACAGGTCAGCGCCAACCCATCAACAGGTTTTTTGTGTAAAAATAGCTCGCAATAAGGAATGAGAGCTACAAGTAGGAGATGATAAAGCTGCTGTAGAGGCAATTAATGCTCAGAGGTACACCAAGTTAGAGGATGCTATGAGGTCGATATCGCCGCCGAAGAAAATGAAGAGTGTTTTTTCGTGGATCATTTTTAATAACGTGCGTGGGGATACAATTCATCCTGTCCAAGCCAGTAGTGACACCAACCTTGAAGATATGCGAGCCTTCCCTCCTATTAAAAATAAAAATAAAAATCATGCGTCTGTGCGTGAGGGATTTTTTTCCAAAAAAGGTCCGAGTCTCCAGGCTGTCGGGGAGCAACTAGCAGAGTACATTGAAAGAATAAGAGCGCATCGATACCCAATGTCGTCGAATAAGTACCTATGATGGATAATGAGACGCGCACACATCATTGGCTGTCCCGCCATTTCACATTAAAGAAAAATTAACTAGATAGATATCCTCTTAAAACCTTGCAATCTATGGCTAGACATTTAACATCTGCATACTAAAAATGACGCGCCCTCTCAGTATGAAACCATCCACTTTTTTGTTCCCTCTGCGAAAAACCCAGTTCAAAGACTCAACCAAGCAACCTGTAATGGGCCTTCGATTAGTGCCTGAGAAGGTGCCACGACAAACCGAACCCAAGCTAGATGTACAGGCTCTATTGAAGTCAAAGGTCAGTCGTCCTCCTCCTCAGGGTTCAGCGCTCCCTTTCCTTAATTGGTTCCACTTGGCGATCACAAACACAGCAGTGGAATTATCAACCACCGCTACGAAATCTCAATTATTGTTAGGATTATTCAATCCCCTTGAGTCAGCTGAAGAAGAAAAAAAACAACGTTCAGTAACATTTGATCTCTCCCCTTTCTCTTCATTTGACTCTTCATTTGAAGAAGAAAGAAGGCTGCGGAGAGAACAGTTTGATGATTGTTTCGATCAATTAATAGAAAACAATCGCCATAGACTAGAAGGACTACCTTGCTTGATAGAAAAAAATAAAACTGTCATCGATAAAGCATCTGAGGATGTGCGCCAAGCCATGAATAAGCAATGTGTTAGTGAAGCACGTTACGATACAGCATTAAGAAATCGATGGGATCATTTATTGCTTTATATTCACACCATTTCAACTCATGGTGATATTATATCAAAAACTGTGGTGAGTGATATTACTCGTCTTTGCATGAACAGCATGCCTAATGAATTATCCATAAAAAG
>JABABC010000152.1 GCA_014238445.1 Coxiellaceae bacterium | reverse complement strand
GTTTCAATCTTCTATAATAGGACCACACTAACGTACAACCACCGTTTTAATATTAGAAAATTCATGTAAGCCCTCTTTAGCAAGTTCTCGACCATAACCTGATGCGCCAATACCTCCGAAAGGTAGACGCGGATCGGACCCCACAAACATATTAACATTACATGTACCAGCATGAAGAACATTCGCTGCGATATGCTCGCCCTTGGCTACATCATTGGTAAAAACAGCAGCGCCCAAGCCGTAAATACTGTCATTGGCCAATGTTAATGCGTGACCCTCATCTTTTGCACTGATTAAACAAACCACCGGACCAAACAATTCTTCCCGAAATGCGGGTGAATCTGGCTTAATATGTGTTAACACCGTGGCTGGATAATAGTAGCCGGGGCCATCTGGCATCTGGCCGCCTAGTAAACAATCCGCACCTGATGCAATGCAACGCTGCACTTGATCATGCAACTGATCTCGCAAATCAGCCCTTGCCATAGGTCCTAAAGTCGTTTGAGCATCGGTTGGATCACCAGCAACATAGCGCTTCGCTTTCTCTAAAACCAACGCCTCAAACTGATCCTTAATTTTCTCAACTACAATGATACGTTTGGCACTGATACAAACTTGGCCAGCATTATTTAACCTGGATAAAATACATTGTTCAGCTGCATGCTCTATATCAGCATCTTCTAAAATCACATAAGGATCCGAACCACCAAGCTCAAGCACAACCTTTTTAAGTGCTTGCGCTGCTTCAGCTGCCACAGCCTTTCCTGCACGCTCACTACCAGTTAATGTCACACCTTTAACCAGCGGATGATGAATCACAAATGGTGCCAAATCTACATTTATCACCAAGGAACGAAACAATCCCGCCGGAAAGCCCGCATCAACAAACAACTGTTCAATAGCAAGAGCTATACCAGTTGAATTGGGCGCATGACTTAACACCCCAGCATTGCCTAGCATTAGATTGGGTACAGCAAATCGCATCACCTGCCATAGCGGGAAATTCCACGGCATAATCGCAAAAATAACACCCAGCGGTCGATAACAGCGATAGCTTTTACTATGTTCTGTCTTAATCAAATCATCTTGCAAAAAGCCCTCAGCCCGCTCTGCATAATAGCGACAAAGCACTGCACATTTGTTTACTTCAGCAATCGCCTGGGTTATAGGCTTTCCCATTTCCCGTGTAATGATAGCTGAAAAATGATCGACTTGCTGCTCTAATAAATCAGCAACTTTCTGCATTAATTGACGACGCAGTTCCGATGAGGTTGTAACATAAGTTGCGCGCACATCTTCCATGGTCGATAACATATCATCAACTTGACCTTGACTCATAAGCTCATAGGATTTATCAAGTACACCGGTCGCTGGATTAATCACTTCAATTGGCATTTTGCTCTCCTTATGCGGTAACGACTTCACCTAAATGGTGAAATAACTTCATGTTTTCACTGTAATCAACAGGGACAACCAATACTGTGGGACGATCTTTGTTTGAACAAGCCCACTCAAGCGCTGGAATAAAACCTTCCGTTTCCGTGATTTTTTTACTGTGACAGCCAAACGCCTGCGCTAGTTTAGCCAAATCAGGATTATGCAATGCCACATTGGATTCTTTATCAAATTGCATTTCTTGCTTCCATTTGATTAAACCGTAATGATCATCTTCCCAAAGCACCACAACAAATGGTACTTGAATACGCACACCTGTAGCCAGTGCTTGTATGCTCATCATATAACCACCATCACCGCATAGTGCTATAACATTTTTTTCTGGCATCAAACGTTTTGCTTCTAATGCTCCTGGCATGCTACCACCCATTGAACAAAAGCCATTACTGATAAAACAGGTTTTAGATTTTTTAGCTCCATATTGACGCGCCACCCACATTTTATGTGCGCCCACATCACTGACTAAAACATCTTCATCACCCAACGTTTGTCGAATGTCACTTAAAATTCGCTTAGGAGTCATAGGAAAGCGGTCATCATCTTTAAAGCTGCGAATGTCCTTTTGTGTTTTTTCCTGAATTGCTTGAAAATAAGGCGTTTCTTTTACGTGGTCGGCTGTTAATTTTTGATTAATCTGATCAAGAATCACAGGAATAGAACCAACCATTTCCATATCAGGAATATAGCATTTATCAACTTCAGCCACATCAGAATTAATATGAATAATGGGTTTATCACCATGGGGGTTCCATCGTGCTGGCGGCCATTCCACCATATCGTAACCAACGCAGATCACAAGGTCCGCCTGGTCAAATGCTTCAATAGCCAAATCTTTCATACCCAGCCCTACACAATGTAATGAACGTTTTGAAAGATTATCTATAGCTCCCTTACCCATGAAAGTATAAGTTGCATACAGCTGCGTTTTATCAAGAAAGCATTTCAGTTGAGCATCCGCTTGAGTACGTGTTGCGCCATCACCAATTAATAGTAAAGGCTTTTTGCTTTGCGCAAGCATCGCCAGCATCGCTTGAATTTGCTGTTGAGTCGTACCCATTTCATTACTCAGCTGAAATGGCTTCAGTACCTTGGCACTGGTCTCGTGTTTGGCAATATCTTCAGGTAATTCAATCAACACAGCACCTGGGATACCTGATCTTGCAACTTTAAAAGCTTTGTTTACAATTTCAGGAATGACATCCGCCGATGGAATAGTCGTTGCCCATTTGGTCACAGGCTTGTACATATCAATAGCAGACATATTCTGGTGAGATTGTTTATGAAGTCGCGTGGTATCCGCTTGACCAATAATAGCAACCAAAGGTGAATTATCCATATTGGCTTGTGCGACCCCGGTTAACAAATT
>JABABC010000154.1 GCA_014238445.1 Coxiellaceae bacterium | reverse complement strand
CCCTGATGAGATGGCAAACTATCTAACACTGTCACGCAGCGCTTTTGGAACAAAGCTATGCGATTGACTTCAAATGATTGAGGCATAACAATTGGCACACTACCCTTAATATTTTCCAGAGGGACTTGCACACTCTTTGAATTGACTAACCTCACCATCAGATGATACCAATCACCATGCTCAGGGGTGGTGTTTTTGGATAAGTAGTAAAGCGTCTCAAAAATTAACTGATAATGCTTACACTCAGTAGCAGGAACTACTGGCTGAAGCAATAATAGAGCCATACCTTCTTGCAGTGGCCGACAAAATTCCTCAGGTGCACGTTGAGACAATAACTTCTCAGCATCAGCAAAGCTTCTGTGATAGATCATCATTACGTGCTTAACTGGACCTGCTATATCATAAACGCCCAACAAAGCCAAAGGCAGCTCATCACATAATAGCCCCTTACAACTCATCACAACCATATAGAATACAACGACCAACCCTAAACTCTGTAATGATGCAATCAGAGTATTTCGACTTCGCTCTCGCAGGACATTGACCTCAAAATAAATCTCTTCCAACCAATTAACATGCCACGCAGATAATGATGTCACATCATGGATGCTAAGCGCCGTAGAAGGTGACTTTGCGACTATTGCTAGGGGTGCGTTCATTCGAAGTTCACACACTGCATGTTGAAAGTTTCTTAATTTTTCACCCAACCAATCAATACTGATCAATTTGAGATACCACTGATTAGCATTCACTAACGTCAATAGACAGTGAGACCAATAAAATAACAAACTCTCTAATTCAAATCGAGCAGGTGATAGTAGGTTTGCAAACCAGTGTGTTTTTGCCTCATTCACACAAAAAAATAAATCAAAAGAGCCACTAACAGCAGAAGCAATTAAAGATATTCGGCCCTTTTCCTTGAGAATATTGGACAAAAGGTAAATTTTTGAAGATTGCTTCAACCCAGAAAGAATAGGAATTAACTGTAACTGCAAGCCAAATAACTGAACCAATGGTAAAAACCGGCCTCCCAGCTGCTCTTGTTCGATCGTTAAAAGAGTCTTAACTAATGATGCCATTTCTGCGAGATTGGATAACCCGAGACGCTGAGCAAATACATCAGAAGCTGATGGTAACACCCCCTTCTGCCAAAGCCCTTTAATGTGTGTGCAAGCAAAGGCTTGCAATCCAATGTCATGCCCACTGTCTGAAAATTGAGAACCATCCACTCTGTCTACCACATAACATGACTATACCGACCAAATTGCACAAAAAATAAGCTAAACTCTCTATCTAGCGGATCTAAAGAGCAACACCACTCATAAAGCGGCATTCTAACCAGAGAACCCCATAAAAACTAGTCCTTTAGCACCTATGACACATAGAGCTCCCCCCATCGAATCAACTCCAATCAAAGCACTCACGGAGCACCACAAACTCCCCCACCAGGATTGCAATCCCACGATAACTCAGTTAATATCGCGCTTCATTTTTTAGGAAATTACCATGAAACAAGAGATTCATCCTGCTTACGAAGCCATTAATGTTCAATGCAGCTGCGGTAATCAATTTGCCATCCGCTCCACGCTCACCAAAGACCTTAATCTTGATATTTGCTCAAAATGCCACCCTTTTTACACTGGCAAACAAAAAATGGTCGATACTGCAGGTCGCGTAGACGCCTTCCGCAAACGTTACGAGCGCAAATAATTGCAATAACACACCGATTTACTGACATGCATCAATCACTACAAGATCGCATGTCAGTCCAAACCGTTATCAATCACGCCACCTTCTAAACCCTGATAACGCTCACAGCTTTGAGTGAAAACCGTGCTGACCTAAAAACTGCAACAATTGATTGATATACCAGTACTCCTTATTAAATGGAAGCCCCCCTGAGATAAAGCCTAAATGCCCTCCATACTCAGTCCCTGACAGTGTCACACACGATGAGCACTCTGATAATGACGGCACTGTGTGGCGAGGAATAAAGGGGTCATCTAAAGCATGCAACATCATGATCGGCGTCCTGATTGAGCCTAACAAAGGGTAGCAACGTGCTGCCTTATAATAAGCCTCAACATCACTAAACCCATACAATGGCGCTGTCAAACAATCATCAAACTCAGGTAATGTCTTAAATGCCCTCAAACAGTCTTTTGTCACCGGTAAATCAATCCCCTGATCCAATTTATATTCCGCTTTTTTAACCAGCCTACGTAACAAATACTTTTGATAAAATAACGGCAAATGAAAGGCCGATTCATAAAAATCAAAGGGCGTTGAGACACAAGCTGCGGCCAATAAACTATGCGGGTGAGTCTCTAAGTAGTGGACTAATAAATTGCCACCAATGGAAAAACCGATGGCATAATCAATTTTAATAGTGTAATGAATGAACAAATACGATAAAACAAATTCTAAATCACCCGTGTCTAAACTGTTATAGGCCCTAGCGAGTTGATTCACAGCCGCACCGCACGAACGATACTGCATCACAACTACTTGCCACCCCATAGCCAGCAAGGTCTTTGTCATCATCTTAATGTAAGGTGAATCCGAAGAGCCCTCTGTCCCGGGTAATAATAAACAGCACGGCGCTGCACTACCCCCAGCCATAGCTAATTCCAAGAAATCACCATCTGGCAAATCCACGCGCTCAGTTCTAAAGTCAACTCGCGTAAACAGGCAATCTGCTAACGGGTATAACGTCTGCAGATGGGGGCTTTTCAACCACCACGCTGGCTTAAAGCATTGACCTTTATGTGTTTTATTCGCATCCATACCTGAAATTTAACCATTTTTTCTCGAAAAATCCAAACCCTTAACACTTAAAAACCCATAACCCGTGTATTTCATGAAACTTATGAACGCTCAATTGGATGGAATATTACCTCAACCAAGGAGTAAATTAGCGCCCAGCAAAAAAGTGTAAGGCGTTATGGATAATATCTAACACCTCATTTGCCTTACGATGGACTTCATCAAAAAATGACAGTCGAGGCGCCTGCGGCTGAACAAATGGATGCTCCTGAAGGAAAGCGCTTATCGCACTAGCGGGACAAGCTATATCAAAAGCCACCTTCACTTCTTCTATCAACGCATGATCATCTAAAGCATCATGAATCGCAGTGCCGATAGCCACCTGACTAAAGACATGTGCCTTCAGTTCAGATACCGTATTGCTCGATTGAGTTTTATGATACAACTCCATCAACAGCTGAGCGCGCCCGTCTTGACCTAAGATAAGATCATGCATCACATCACAAACAGCCTGCACAGTTAATGCAATTGACTCAGCGGCATGATGATCATCAATAAAGGGGTTAGCCGTCGCATAAGCTTGAACATAATCCTCTTCACTAAACACTCGCTGAACAGTCCCCCAATCAACGCGCTCATCTAAGTGATCTTGAAAACAGGCCTTAACAATAGGACTAACACTATCAGGCTCATTCAAATAGTCCGCGAATAATGTCTCGTACGAAAAAGACCTTGTGACACGCGCACAAATAGTTCGATAATGCTGTGTTTTTTGACCATCCGTTAATCGAGGATTCGTAGGATTTTGAAGACAAGCATGCAACGCAGCCACCGCCCGGTAAGCACAGCTCGAAACCATCATGCTTTCTTTCATAGCGCTGTGTGCTTCAATCCATTGACAAACACTCATAATAAATAGTTTTACCAAGGGCAACCCAATAATGAAGCTTGTCATGAGCTGTTGACTATCAT
>JABABC010000158.1 GCA_014238445.1 Coxiellaceae bacterium | reverse complement strand
CTAGAACACAAATTGCACCGGGGATCATTTCTAAGGCAATTTCTGAGAGTGGGCGTAATGGATTTTGGTAGTAAAGGCGGTCAACACCAAAAAATAGGTTTGTACCAAAGGTGGTGGTAAAAATTAAGTAACCCGCAGCCTTGCTAGGGATAGGGCCGAGACCACCAAAGTCATCTTGAGTGGCAAGTGCAAGCACAGGAATAGCAAAGATCAGAGGTGCTATACCTACGCCCCATAGGTTGAAGGCTTTTTGTGTATTATTAAATGGCGTCGTGGTGGAGCTTGTTTGATGTTGGTATGTTTCAAAATCAAATGTAATGGGAAATACTTGATCTTGAGAATCTGAGGAGGAGGTGATGAGTGGTGTTTGGTCCATAATGATATCTTAAATTTGGAGAAGATTAAGTTTATAAAGACGTTTTGCGTTGTGCACAAGGGAGAGTGCTTTGTTTTCTGTTAAAAATGATAATCTAAGGTTTTCTTAAGAAAACAGGGGTAGTTACGCATTCATCCAATTAAAGCTTAATGTTTTACTCAGTTGAGTTTCAGCACTCGCTAGCATGATCAGTCGATCAATACCGAGAGCAACGCCTGCGCATTGAGGTAATCCAACCTTGAGTGAGCTGATAAATCGTTGATCAATATCCGGTTGATCTTTGTGACATTGTTGTCGGGTGAGTAAGTCATTTTCAAACCGTTGCAATTGTTCTTTGGCATCTTGTAGTTCGTGAAAGCCATTGGCGAGTTCGATACCTTGAACGTAGAGTTCAAACCGTTCTGCGACAGCGGGTGTTTCAGGTCGTATACGAGCAAGAGCGGCTTGTGATGCCGGGTAGTCATCAATAAACGTGGGGGCGTTTTGACCGAGCGTGGGTTCGATCAAGTGAGTTAAGAGTAAGTTGAGGCAATCATCACGGTTTAATTCGTTGATGGTTGTTATGGTGAGGTGCTGTTGGACGAGGGTGTGTAGTTCACTTAATTGACAGGTGTGCGGGTTAATGGCGCAGTGCGATTGAAATAAATCGTGATACGTGATTTTTTGAGCCGGCTGGGTATGAAGAATGGTTTGCAATAACGCATCGATTTCATCCATTAAATCCAGGTGTGTAAATCCCGGGCGATACCATTCGAGTAGCGTGAACTCAGGGTTATGCATCGCGCCTTGTTCTTCTCGACGAAAGGCTTTGCTGATTTGAAAAATAGGTCCGCTACCGGCTGCTAGCAAGCGTTTCATGGCATATTCGGGGGAGGTTTGTAAATAATACCTCGGGTGATGGTCGGCAATCGCAAAGCTATCGATATAGGGGTCAGTCACGGTGTGTTGACTGAGTATGGGTGTTTCCACTTCCATAATGCCGCGCTTATAAAAAAAATCACGAATCTGACGTAATATCCTGGCGCGTTGTTTGAGCGTGTCAAGGGTGGCGCTGGGCTGCCAATCAATCATTCTTTAACGCGGGAAACGTAGCTGCCGTTGCGAGTATCGATTTTGATAACTTCACCTTCATCAACAAATAAGGGCACGCGAACGACTGCGCCCGTCTCAAGTGTGGCTGGTTTGTTACCACCGCTGGCAGTATCACCTTTTAAGCCAGGATCCGTTTCTGTGATTTTAAGCTGTACAAAGTTAGGGGCAGTGACCGACATCGGTGCATCATTCCATAGCGTGACAGTGCACGTGTCTTGTTCTTTCAACCAGGCTTTCGCATCGGCTAGGGCTGCTTCCCCAACGGAATATTGTTCAAAGGTGTCTGGAACCATAAAGTGCCAAAACTCGCCGTCGAAATAGAGGTATTGCATGTCCATTTCAATGACATCGGCAGCCGGTAGAGATTCACCCGACTTGAAGGTTTTTTCAAGCACTCGACCCGTTTTAAGGTTGCGTAATTTAACGCGATTAAAGGCTTGGCCTTTGCCGGGCTTTACAAATTCATTCTCGATAATGCTGCATGGGTCATTGTCGAGCATCACCTTGAGTCCTGAACGAAATTCATTAGTGCTGTATTGAGCCATGCTGTCCCCTTGGCGGTGATTGAAAGCGGGGAACATCATAACAAGTTGTTTCTAGGCGAGCAATGTGCGGCATTGAGTGAAGGGTGCGTGAGAGCTGGGCGGTGTGGTTACTTGTTGGTCAGGGTGGTGTGATGATGTGAATTCCGTTAGCATGCAAGCACTTTTGTTTCGTGTTAGTGCAGGTGTTCAAAGTGGTCAATCGCCGAGCTTATCAGTCCATGTTGTTGTTGGTGTCGTTAGGGGTGTTGTGGGGGTCCGGTTATGCCTTGGCTCGCTATGCCATGACGCACGGTGTCGCTCCTTTGGGCTATGCCTTTTGGCAAACTTTAGGCCCTGCGGTGTTGTTAGGGGTTATTTGTTGTCGAACCGTATTAGCTGATTTGCGCCAATTATCAGCTTGGCGTTTTTTTGCAGTGACAGGGTTGTTGGGTATTGCAATTCCGAATACCACGATGTACATCGTCAGTGCACATTTGCCCGCGGGCTTATTAGCGGTGATAGTGAATACGGCGCCTTTATTGACGTACGGGATTGCATGGTTATGTTCAGATGAACCCTTCCATTTTTTACGTGCCACTGCGATTGTGCTCTGTGTGGTTGGGTTGATGGTTTTAGTGTTTGTGTCGCAATCATTGGATTTGAGTCAGGTGCATTCTATGCGCTGGGTATTGGTATCGTTGCTGAGCCCATTATGTTTTGCCGCGATTGCCGTGTATACCGCGCGTCGTCGTCCGCCTCAGTTGTCATCCATTACTTTAGCGGTGGGTATGTTGATGGCAGCGTTTATCGTTTTGTTACCTGTCGTGGTCGCAACACACGCCTTTTACCCGCTGGTATCGCCATGGCGGCGTGTTGATCAAGTGATTATTTTGGAAATGGTATTATCCAGTTTGGGTTATGTCGTCTTTTTTCGACTGATTCAATTATCAGGCTCGGTCTATTACAGTTTAGTGGCAGGTGTCGTTGCGTTAACGGGGTTGTTTTGGGGGTGGTTGTTATTTCAAGAGCAATTTAATGTCATACAGTGGTTGGCTATGGGGTTAATTTTAGTCAGTATCGTGTTAGTGACGCAGCGTTTTCAACGACAATAATCGTGTGTTCTGCTAGAGGATAGGGTCGTGTATCAAGGGTGTATATTACAAGTCGCAGTGCCGTCCCCGTTGCGGGGGGCATTGGATTATTTGCCAGCCTTAAATCAATCCGTAGATTCAGGATGTATTGGTTGTCGTATTCAAGTGCCCTTGGGGCGTCGTACCGTCATTGGTGTCGTGGTTGCAGTATTGTCAGAGTCGGTGTTGTCAAAGAAACAATTAAAGCCGGCCATCGAATGGATTGATACACAACCTTTATTGTCTTCAGTGCAGCTCAAGCTATTGCGCTGGGTGAGTGACTATTACCATGCACCTATTGGCGAAGTGGTGTGTGGGTTGCTTCCGAAGCTGTTGCGCGATGGGTTAATGCCTGAGGTGGAGCGTGCATTGTGTTACCACTTAACGGAAGCTGGTCGAGCAGCGGTTAAGACGCTCACGCAGCGAGCTCGATTGCAGCAGCAGTTATTGGATAGCCTATTAGTAGCCGATCAGCCTGTATCTTTAAAAGCATTACAAGATCAGGGTGTGAAGCGAAGTACCCTGCATGCTAGTTGTGAGAAAGGTTGGGTGGCGTCTGTTGAAGCTGAAAATTCACCGTCAATTCCAACTTGTGTGCCACCTAAATTTGCAGTGACAACAGAGCAGCAGCAAGCCATTGATACTATTTCAGATTGTAAAGACTTTGAGGTGTTTGTGCTTCAAGGTGTTACCGGGAGTGGTAAAACCGAAGTGTATTTGCAATGTATGGCCGCGGTTTTGCAAGCCGGTCAGCAAGCTTTGCTGCTTGTGCCTGAAATAGGATTGACTCCGCAAACACAGCAACGCGTCAGTGAGCGCTTTAATGTGCCGGTTATTGTGATGCATTCACAGTTGTCTCAAAAGCAGCGCGCACAACGATGGCTGCAAGCTCAATCTGATCGCCCGTGTATCGTATTAGGCACACGTTCCGCCTTATTCGCACCATTACCTAAGCTTGGATTGATAGTATTGGATGAAGAACATGATGGTTCGTTTAAACAGCAGTCAGGCTTGCGTTATTCTGCACGGGATGTCGCAGTGAAACGAGCGCATCAGTTAAATATATCGGTTGTCTTAGGCTCGGCAACACCTTCTTTGGAAACGTTGCATAATGTACGTTTATCCCGCTATCAGTCGTTAGCGTTATCTCAACGTGTGGGTGGAGGCCACTTGCGGCCGCCTGAGTGCATTGATATTCGTGAGCAGCCATTAGTAGGGGGTATGAGTCAATCATTGTTATCGGGTATTCAGGGAACACTCGATAAGAGCGAGCAGGTTCTACTATTTTTAAATCGACGAGGCTATGCACCTGCATTATTGTGTCATCAATGTGGTTGGGTAGTGCCTTGTCAGCAATGTGATGCGTCGGTAACCGTCCATCAAGCGAAGCATCAAATGCGTTGCCATCACTGCCAGAGAACGTGGCCATTGTTGCAGTACTGTCAGCAGTGTCAGCAAGCTGAGCTGATGCCAGTGGGAGTAGGTACAGAGCAGTTGATGGAAGTGCTGCAGTCTCAATTTCCACAAGCTGTGATAGTGCGCATTGACCGTGACACGGTGAGTTCTAAAAAGCGATTGGATGCCGTTTTAGGGCAAGTTCATTCGGGTGAGGCTGATATTATTGTAGGAACGCAAATGGTTGCCAAAGGGCATCATTTTTCAGGTGTAACATTGGTGGGTATTGTGGATGCTGATGGTGCTTTATACAGTACCGATTTTCGCGCGCTGGAGCATATGGGGCAGCAGATCTTGCAGGTGGCAGGCCGATCTGGTCGTGAAAAATCGGGTCGCGTGCTGATTCAAACGCATCATCCAGAGCATCCATTACTACAGACATTATTGGCGTCGGGGTACCCTGCTTTTGCACAAGCATTGGGGGAGGAGCGAGAACTGGCTGGACTGCCACCCTATGCTTATCAGGCGATTGTTAGGGCTGAAGCCAAGGACGCCAATCATGCCCAAGCTTTTTTACAGGATTTAGTGGTTGCTGGGGGATCTTTAGATCGAGCATTGTCAGTGTTTGGCCCGATATCGGCGGCTATGGCAAAGCGAGCGAACCGTTACCGTTATCAGATTATTTTGCAGTCTTCTCAACGTAGTGTATTGCAGCAGGGTGTCAAACGTTGTGTACAAGCTGGCGATCAGCACCCATTACGAGGTCGATGTCAGTGGTCTGTGGATGTGGATCCGGTGGAGACAATATAGTCCTCGTCGCTTAAAGGGGTTTGTGGTTGTCCCTGCTCATGAAGTACAGTGAATTAATGGTAGACTGGAGTCGTCGGTTGGGGGTGTTGGAAAATCATGAGGCAATATCAATTCATAGGGGTGCTCGTTAGTCTATTGCCAGTGGCTGTATTGTCTAATGCTAATGTGATTTTACCTATACCTGAAGCAACGATGGCACATTTGGGTTTGCCGGCTGAGGTTATCCCCGTTGTTTTGGATAGTTCTGTGGGCGTGGTTCAGGTGGCTTCTTCGAGTGAGGGCAGAGCTCCTGCTACTTTTTCTGGGAAATATTTAAATTTAAACGATGCTATTTTATTGGCGCTGCGTAATAACCCCGATGTGCTCAGTGCTCAGCTAGCACGTGTGATGGATAAATATAATGTAGAGATCGCAAGCTATACTTTTCAGCCTCAGTATACACTGGATATTAATCAAACGTATCAGAATAATCATCAGCCTATTTATGACGTGACACCTAGAGCGAAACTGGAAACAACAATGGGAACGGCATTTTCTGTTACCAATAGGAATGATATGTCTGGGAATCAGACGACGTCATTGAATGTGACGCAGCCTTTGGTAAAAGGGTTTGGTACGGTTGCTGAAGTGCCTTATCTCAATGCAATGGATAATGAAAAGATTGCTAAGTTAAATTACCAGTCTTCCATTACGAGTGTGGTGATGGCGGTAGTTTCAGATTATCGAAGCTTAGTGAGTTCAGAATTAAATTTAGTCATTGATAAAAAGAATTTAGAAGCCACGGAAAAAGCAACACAAGATGATGGTTTGCGTTATAAGGCGGGTAAATTAGCAAAAAGTGAGTTGGTTCAACAGCAGGCTACCCTGGCCTCTGCAAAGTTGAGTTATCAATCACAGTTAAACTCTGTTCAAACGACATATCAGAATTTTTTAAGTCAATTAGGTGTTTCGCCTTGGTCTAAGTTTTCAGTGAATAAAACCGTTTCGGTTTCAGCAGTTAATTTGCCTTCAATGGAAGTGTGTATACAGCAGGCATTAAAGAAGAATCTTGATTATCAGAAAGATTTGATTGCATTAGAGCAGAAAAAGCGAGCGATATTAACAGCAAAGAATGACATGAAGTGGTCGGTTAATGCTGAAGTTAATCAGGAATTAGATGTTACGCAGGGGGCGACAGGGGCGCCACTGTCTATTGATGATGTCAGCGCTTCAGATCCTCAGTTTTCATTAAATGTTAGTGTTCCTATCGATCATTTGCAGGACCAGTCAGCATTAGTGTCTGCAAAGATCGATTATGAAGAAGCGAAGGCACAGTTAGAGCAATCCAAGCGGGATCTAATGATTCAGGTTCAAAAAGAATATCAAGCTATTACGTATGATCAGCAGCAAATCCCTATTGGCGAACAGTCTGTTGAGTTGCAAAAAATGTCTTTAGATAATGTTCAGTTGAAATTTAAATACGGAAAAGCAACGGCTTTAGATGTTTCAACGATTCAAACCAGTTACGTTGAGTCGCAGTCGAGCTTGGTTTCGTACCGTATTAGCTTATTGAATGATTTACTAGAATTAGATGATACGCTAGGTCAAGTACTGGGTCAGTGGGGAATTAAGTTGAGGTATTAATGATGCGGTTTTTTCTAAAAATTTCAATGCTATGCTGCTTTGGTTTAGTGTTGTGTTGTTCCGGGTGCCACTCATCCTCTGATAAAGATGATACGGTCAAGCAGCAGATAGTGACGGTTGAAAAAAAGACCCCGGATCTGCCACTGTATTATCGAGGTGTCATTGAGCCGATTAAGATTTTTTCTGTAGTGAGTCCATTTGACGGACGTTTAACTGAACTGCATTTTCATTATGGCGATACTTTGAAGAAAGGGGGTGTGATTGCGGCGATGAGTTCACTACAACTGTCAGAAGACTTTAAAAAAGTCGTGACGGAATATTTATCGAAGAAGAGTGCTTACTATAATGCGCGAGAAGATTTTGCAGGTGTGAAGATGCTTTATCAGGCGGGTGTTTCGTCTAAAAGTGATTTTTTAAGTTCACAAAGCAGCTTCCAGAATGATGCGCTGTCGTATATGCAGTCTAAGTTTGAGTTAGAGACTTTGTTACATAAAATTCATATCGATCCTCGCGAAATTGAAAAGTTATCATTAGCCGATCAAGATCAGTTGGCGCCATTGCTTACCAAGCAATTTGATCATATTGATATTAAGGCGACAGGGAGTGGCGTAGCTTTGTTTCCTATTGATCAAGGCGGAGATACCAGTAGTGATGATATTTCGGATGCTCTTCACGTGGGTAGTAAATTAAGTGAAGGCCAATTGATGTTAAGTATCGGTGATTTGTCTGGACTGTCCGTTGATTTGGTGGCTTCTGAGGATAGTATTAATCGTTTACATCCTGGCATGCCAGCAACAATTACGAGTGATGCTTTTCCCGGGATTCATTTGCAAGGTAAGGTGAGTAGTGTTTCTTTGCAAGCAGAGCCTAACGCCAGTGGTGGGCGTTCACTATCCCAGTTTCCATTGCATGTTATTGTTCCTACAGTAAGCTCGGAAGATTTGGTGCATATTAAGGTGGGGATGACGTGTAAGGTGCAGTTAAATATTGTGGCTGATTCAGCGCTGATGGTGCCTCTGTCAGCGGTGGTTTTTGATGGGCATCATGCAATTGTGAGGCAGCGACTGAAAGACGGGACCATAAAAAAAGTAATTGTTGTGACAGGGTTAACAACGCCTTCTGAGGTGGTGATTGTCAGTGGCTTGAAAGCAGGTGATCAGGTGTTGATGAATGATTGATATATTGAACATCACTAAAACCTACTCCGCGGGTGAGTCGCAGGAGTATGAAGCATTAAAAGGAGTTTCATTGACGGTGCGCTCCGGCGAGTGGGTTGCGATTATTGGGCCTTCAGGTTCCGGGAAATCCACGCTGATGCACATTATGGGGCTGTTAGATCATGCCACGTCTGGTTTGTATCAACTATTAGGGCGTGATGTTTCAACGTTAGCAGTTCATGAGCGGGCGAAATTGCGTAATGAATGGATTGGTTTTGTTTTCCAGCAGTTTTTATTATTACCACGCTATAGTGCACTCGATAACGTGGCATTGCCATTGCGGTATCGTCACTATTCTCAAAAGGAGGCCCATGCAAAAGCGATGAGGCAGTTGGATCACATGGGCTTGGCTGAGCATGTGCATCACAAGCCTGCTGAATTATCCGGTGGGCAGCAACAACGTGTCGCCATAGCTCGCGCTTTGGTGGGGGAGCCTCAGTTAATTTTAGCGGATGAGCCAACTGGAGCTTTGGATTCAGAAACGGGGTCGATGGTCATGGAGTTGCTACAGGAAGTGGCGCAAGACGTTGCTGTGATAATGATTACGCATGATGAGCGTGTTGCTGATCATTGTCAGCGTAAGGTGCGTTTACGTGATGGACTTGTAGAGGAGTAGGGTATTTATGGGTTGGTTTGCACATGGTCGAGCAGCATTGCATCATTTGTTGGCATCAAAACTGCGGTCATTATTGGCCATGCTGGGAATCGTTGTCGGTTCTGGTGCCGTGGTTGCCTTGTTATCCTGTGGTCATATGGCAACAGATGAAGCATTATCACATTTCAAGTCATTAGGGACGGATGTGATTGCTTTGGTGTTAGTTAATAAGCCAGGTGAGCGATCGGATCAAACCGTTGGGCTGACGGCTAGTGAAGTGCCTCAGCTATATCATGCCTCAGCAAGGATTCAATCAGTGGCCCCAGTGGCGCAAGGTTATGTCAGTCTCTATGCGAGTGGTGTTACGTCAGATGTCGGTGTAATTGGGGTGACTCAGGCATTTTACCGGGTTGCAAAGGTGGGTATTGCCGTAGGGCGAGCTGTGAGCTTATTAGATCGCGGTCAGTTATTTTGTGTGGTTGGGTCAAAGTTAGCGCAGAAAATTCAACATCAAGGTGTGGATCCACTCTATAGTCAGGTGATGGTGGGTAGTCAGATGTTTACGGTTGTGGGCATTGCCAAACCGTGGAAGCCCAGTGTGTTATTTTATGCGGATATTGATCAAGGGATTATTGTTCCGTTAACGGCAGCCTTTTCAATAACGGGCCATGATGATATTAAAGAAGTACTGTTTAAATTATCAGGTGACGATCATTTAAAAGTGGTTCAGCAGCAATTAGAAGCATTAATGCTTCAGCTGGCACCTTTGAAAATCGTTCGGTTTCGTGATCCTCAAAGTATTATTGATGTAGTGAGTAAGCAGCGCACAACGTTTACGCTTTTATTGGCCTCCATTGGAGGGATAGCACTGTTAGTCGGTGGCATTGGTGTCATGAATATTATGTTGGTGTCAGTGATCGAGCGGCGTAAGGAAATTGGTATTCGTATGGCAGTGGGTGCTCAACGAGCTGATATCTTAAAGATGTTTTTGATGGAGTCGATCGTATTAACTGTTTTGGGTGGTTTTGTTGGGATTGTTATGGGTGTATTGATTTCGCTAATACTGGCATTATTCAGTGGATGGGCTTATCATTTCTATAGTTTGCCGCCTCTCTTGGGGTTTTTTGTGTCAGTCTTAGTGGGTATTATTTCAGGCATTTATCCAGCAGTGAATGCATCACGGTTGGATCCAGTGCAAACATTTTCTGAGTCATGAAGAGTAGTAGGGAATATGAAAATAATAATTTTAGGTTCAGGCCATGTGGGCTTGTCATTGGCCAGTAATTTGATTGATGAGAGCCATGATATCACATTGGTGAGTGACGATAGTCAAGCATTAATGGAGATTGCTGAAAAATTGGATTTGCGCACGGTCTGTGGTCACGGGTCATTTCCTGAGGTGCTGCGTGAAGCTGGCGCAGAAAGGGCTGATATGTTGTTGGCTGTGACGGACAGTGATGAAGTTAATATGGTGGCGTGTCAGGTGGCTTATTCTTTATTTAATGTCGATAAGAAAATTGCACGCATTCGCTCTCAGCACTATTTGATTCGTGATGAGTTGTTTGGTAGTGAGAATTTACCCATTGATGTGTTTATTAGTCCAGAACAATTAGTAACACGCTTTATTCAACAATTGATTGCACACCCTGGTGCACTAAAGGTAATTGATCTGGGTGATGGTTCTATCAAATTAGTTGGTGTTAAAGTGTTTTACGGTGGGCTCTGTGTCGGTAAGACGCTAGTCGAAATTAATGATGTATTGTCTGGTGACGTATTTAATATCGCTGCCATTTTTCGAGGAGATGACCTGGTACCTCAAGATGAAACGTTGACCATTGAGGTGGGTGATGAAGTGTATTTTGTTTGTAAAGAAGAGCGGGCACATGTCATATTGGCGGCTTTTCGTCGTATTGAAGCACCTTATCATCGCGTTATGATTGCAGGTGGCGGAGGTATTGGTGGGTGTTTGGCAGAAGCTTTGCAGCACGATTACGCTGTTAAGGTTGTGGATCGAGACCTTCAGCGTTGCGAGTTCATTGCCGATAGGCTTCAGGTCACTGTGTTGCATGGTGATGCGTGTGATCGAGATTTATTGAGAAATGAAAATATTGATAGTGTCGATGTTTTTTGTGCGGTCACTGATGATGATGAAGATAATATGATTGCCTCATTACAGGCGAAACGTTTAGGCGCCAAGCAAGTGATGGCTTTGATCACGCGCACAGCCTATGTCGATATGATTCAGGATACACCGATAAATGTGGCGATTTCTCCGCAGCAAATTACGATCGGTTCTATTTTACCCCATTTAAGAAAGGGCGATGTTCGTCATGTGCATGAATTGCGCCACGGACAAACTGATGTGATAGAGTTTAAAGTTCATGGGGATCAGAAGACCTCTGTATTAGTGGGGCGATCGCTGGGTGATGTTTCATGGCCTAAAGGTATTTCTATCGGTGGGATTATTCGTTCCAATGAGTTGATTTTGCCTAATAATGCGTTTGTGATTGAGGCCGAAGATCATGTGGTGGTAGTGGTGGGTAACACGCAGCGATTGAAGGAAGTGGAAAAGTTATTTCAAGTCAGTGCGGATTTCTTCTAAGGGTTAAGTCATGAGAGTTTATGTCTGTTTTAAATTGCTCGGCATGTTGTTAATGATTTTTAGCTTGTCCATGTTAACGCCGTTGATTGTGGACGTCGTTTTTCACGAGCAGGTGTATTTAGCTTTCATCTCGGCTTTTTTGATCACTGTTACCACAGGGTTTATCTTATGGTATCCCTTTAGGAATTATCACTATGAGTTAAGAACGCGTGATGGTTTTTTTGTAGTTACATTTTTATGGTTTGTGTTATCTATGTTTGGCGCAATTCCTTTATGGTTGAATCATTACACGCACATTGGATTTACTGATGCAGCCTTTGAGTCTGTTTCTGGCATTACAACGACCGGAGCGACGGTGTTAACGCACCTGTCCGACTTGCCCAGGTCTATTTTGTATTATCGGCAACAGTTACAGTTTTTAGGTGGCATGGGTATTATTGTTTTGGCGGTAGCTATTATGCCGATTTTGGGGGTGGGAGGGATGCAGCTTTATCGTGCAGAAGTTGTTGGACCATTGAAAACTTCTAAGTTAAAACCCCGGATTGCACAAACCGCCAAGTCGCTATGGTTAATTTATGTGGGTTTGACGATAGCATGCACATTAGTCTATTGGGCTTGTGGGTTAAGTTTTTTTGATGCTTTGGGTGAAAGTTTTGGTACCGTTGCAACGGGCGGCTTTAGTTTGCACGAATCGAGTTTTGCCTTCTACAAAAACCCAGCAGTGGATGTTGCTGCTATCGTATTTATGATATTGGGCTCTTGTAATTTCGCATTGCATTTTTATTTTTTATCGTCACGTAAATTATCAACCTATTGGAGAGACTATGAGTTTATCGTCTTTTTAAGGATTGTATTAATCGTCTCTGCTGTGATTTCTTTGTATATGATTATTGGGTACCACTATTCTATTGTGCATAACCCCTTTAACGTGTTATTCACAGTGGTGTCTTTAGCGAGCACAACAGGCTTTACTACGGTTGATTTTAATCAGTGGCCAACCTTTATTCCAATTTTGTTAATGATTGTTGCTATTGTGGGTGGGTGTGGTGGCTCAACCAGTGGTGGTATTAAGGTCATTCGGTATTTGCTGATCAAAGAGCAGGGGCGTCGAGAAATTAAGCAGCTGATTCATCCGAATGCTGTTTTATCACTCAAGGATGGAGGCGGTGGCAAGTTGCCTGACAAGGTGCTTCATTCTATTTGGGGTTTTATGTCTGTGTACCTGTTTTTATTCTGCTTTCTAATGATCTTATTGTTGGCAACAGGGATGAATCTAAGGACGGCGTTTGGTGCCTTAGTTGTTTGTATTGCTAATACAGGAGCTTCAATAGGTGATGTGGCGCAAGGGTTTAGCCACCTGCATGCAGCAGAAAAGTGGCTGTTGATTTTTGCAATGTTCTTAGGGCGGTTGGAGATATTTACTATCGTGGTTTTATTTTCTCCGAGTTACTGGCGACGTTAATATAACGGCTTGCGTTATTATTTTTTAAGCATGGACTTTTCCTTTTTAGCTAATTCAATTCGCATTTTTTTTCGTAGCTCGGCCTCTTGGAAACGTCGTTTTTGTTCTTCAGTGTTGCAGGCTAAGGGTTTAATCTTAACCGGCTTATGGTCGTCATCTAAGGCAATCATTGTGAAAAAACAGGAATTTGTGTGGGTCACTGTACCTGTTGAGAGGTCTTCAGCAATGACCTTAATGCCAATTTCCATGGATGAGTTGCCGACATGGTTTACTGAGGCAAGGCAGGTGAGTAGACTGCCAACATGAACAGGTTGTTTAAAAACCACTTGGTCAACGGACAAAGTGACGACATAACGCCCAGAGTATCGTGCGGCACAAGCATAGGCTACTTTATCTAAGAAGTTGAGTAGTTGTCCGCCATGGATATTGCCTGCAAAGTTTGCTTGGTTCGGTGTCATGATTTCTGACATGGTAATGCTGTTTCGTTGTTCTTCCATGGGGTTTCCTATGACTGTGTTTTAGGTAAATGGTGCTCTAAGTCATCAATATAGCATTGAGTTTCTTCAGGCGCTAACCGTAAGCGCATTGCAAGCCACATGATACCTGCACTAAAAATCCATATTGTGAAGATATCCCATCCAAAGGGGAGCAGGCTAGCCCCATGGCCGAATGAGCCAAGGTATGAAATCAGAGTTAATCCTCCAAAGTAGGGCCATAACCACAGGGCTGAACGACTGTGCAAAGGGATGCTGCGAGCTGTCGTGTTGATTATTCTATACCCGAATAAAATAATAATACCTGCAATGATGGCTAGTAATAGTTTGGAGATGATGTCCCAGCCGCTCCAATAAGCCAGGCAGTTACATAGAAAGAATGCGAAGTAGGACCATAATGTTGGAAAAGGTAGTTTGAGTAGGCGAGGTTGATTGGGGATCTGGTGTCGAAGTGCCAGAAGACTGATAGGTCCAATGACATAGCTGATTGCCATGAGGGATGTCAGGAATGTCACCATGGCCTTCCAGCCTGGTAGCGGTGAGAACATTAACATGCCAACAAAGAAATTAACCAGGATGGCCCTTGCTGGGTTGCCTTGATGATTGAGGCGATGTAGGAAGGTGGGTAGGCAGCCATGGGCGCTGGTGGCATACAGTGATCGACTGGAGCTTGCCATGTACATGAGTGCGGCTGCGAGCGGCCCAATGATTGCACCAAGGTATAGTAACGGTAAAAGATCTGTGAGGTGATCTTGTAATAGTACCGTCGTAAAAGGACTGTTGCTGTGATGAAGGTGGATGTGTGCCCAGCCCTGTGAGATATTTTGTGGTTGCAGTGAGGTTAAAAAGGCAAATTGAAGCAGTAGGTAAATCGTTAGGCAAATCGCAATCGAGCCAATGATAGCAAAGGGTAGTGCAGTACCTGGGTTTTTTGCTTCACCTGCCATTTCGCAGGCTTGTTTGAATCCATTGAAAGCAAAAACAATGCCCCCTGAGGCAATGGCAGCAAATATGCCATGAAAGCCGTGGGGTGAGAATGCGCTTGCTGGGTAAAGTGGGTGGTGATCCATGGTCGCTATGATGAAGATGCAGATAACAAGAATGATAGGCAAAATAATTTTCATGACAGTCAAGGCATTGT
>JABABC010000144.1 GCA_014238445.1 Coxiellaceae bacterium | reverse complement strand
GGCGATGGAGTCGTGTGGGGTTGTGGTGGAATCACAGGCTCCAGTCTTACCCACTGAATTGACGGTATCTAAAGAGCCTGGCGAACCCCTTGATTCTGAATGTCAGATGCTGCTAGAGTGTGTCGATTATAAAATGACCACCGTGGATCAAGTGACGGCTCGTTCTGGTTTGAATGTGGCCAAATTGAATTCAATGTTGTTAATCATTGAATTAAAAGGGTATATTACTCGGGTTTCCGGTGGCTATATGCGAGTGAGCTAGCATGAAAAAAGACAGTGTATTAAATGTATTGATGTATATTTTTAATCATCACTTGCAGCAAGGTAAGGTTGTGGAATTAACTTCAGATGAAGTGACGGATGATTTAGATACGGCGGGGTTTGATGAAACATCCATTGAGCAAGCCATTAGCTGGTTGACGAGCTTAGCTGAAATGGATAAAGCGGCTATTGCGGCTTCATCACCCGATGCATTGCGTGTATTTTCAGAGGAAGAAAAACAATACCTGGATAGTGAATGCCAAGCGTTTTTGTTGGACTTAGTCAAACAA
Organism: Coxiellaceae bacterium; assembly: GCA_014238445.1. Classification (GTDB taxonomy): domain Bacteria; phylum Pseudomonadota; class Gammaproteobacteria; order Coxiellales; family Coxiellaceae; genus UBA9148. Next base: position 3,939 of record JABABC010000144.1, on the reverse strand, counting down.
GCGATTATTACACCGGCCACGTTTGAAGTGATTGTGTACTTTTTAGTGGAATTAGATGCTGAGGATATCGATGTGAGTTTAGCAAAGTGGGTCACATTGATGGTGTTGTACAATATGCCAGATGAACAAGAAGCATTGAAACAAATGGAATTACTGGTGTTAGATGATTCGCCAACCGGCGTGATTCACTAAGGTAGGGGGGGGACGATGTCGAAATATTTAGTGATTGTAGAGTCACCTGCCAAATCCAAAACAATTAAAAAATACTTGGGTAAGCAGTATCAAGTGATGGCATCCTATGGCCACCTGCGGGATTTAATTCCAAAGTCAGGTGCTGTTGATGTCGATAATGATTTCAACATGCATTACCAGGTGATTGAGCGAAATGCCAAGCACGTGGAAGCCATTAAAAAAGCGTTAAAGCCTTGCGATACCTTATTGCTCGCAACGGATCCCGATCGTGAAGGTGAGGCCATTGCATGGCATTTAGTTGAATTATTAAAAGAGTCAAAAGCGCTGGAAGGTAAGTCCATTGCGCGTATTGTCTTTCATCAGATTACGAAAAAAGCAGTACAAGAAGCAGCAGCCAGTCCTCGTGAGATCAGTATGGATCTGGTGGATGCGCAACAAGCGCGTCGTGCATTAGATTATTTGGTGGGTTTTACCTTATCCCCTTTGTTGTGGAAAAAAATTCGTCGTGGATTATCTGCAGGCCGTGTGCAAAGCCCTGCTTTACGATTGATTGTAGAACGCGAAGAAGCCATTGAAAAATTTATTAAGCAAGAGTATTGGACGGTTGAGGGTAAAGTATCAGCACAAGAAAAACCCTTTGTTGCACGTCTAACACATTTCGACGACGAGAAGTTAGAACAGTTTAGTATTAAAGATGAAAAACGTGCAACGACCGTTAAAGAAACATTACTGACCAGTGCTCAAGGTGAGTTGTTTGTTAAAACAATCACCAAGAAGCAACGTAAACGACGCCCTGCCCCACCCTTCATTACATCCACATTGCAACAAGAAGCATCACGTAAGTTAGGTTTTACCGCACAGCGAACCATGCGAGTTGCGCAGCAATTATATGAAGGTGTTGATGTTGGAGGCGATGAGGGATCGGCAGGTTTGATCACTTATATGCGTACTGACTCTGTGACTATGGCGCAAGAAGCGATCACGGAGATTCGTGAAACGATTCTAAAAGAGTATGGCAAAGACAACCTACCCGATGAACCGCGGACTTACACAACTAAATCAAAAAATGCACAAGAAGCGCATGAGGCGATTCGACCAACGTCCGCATTACGACGTCCAGAGTCATTAACCGCATTTTTATCTAAAGAACAAATTAAATTATATGGATTAATTTGGAAACGAGCTGTAGCCAGTCAGATGGTGGATGCCATTATGGATACTGTGGCTATTGATTTAACCACCGATAATCATGTGTTTCGTGCTAATGGTTCAGTGATCAAACATCCGGGCTTTTTAACCGTTTACTCTGAAGATGTGGACGATAAGAAAAAAGATGATAGTGAAGGTAAAATTCTTCCTGCTATGGAAGAAGGGGATATCGTACAACTGCATGATGTCATCCCCAATCAGCACTTTACAGAGCCTCCTCCGCGATACACAGAAGCGAGTTTAGTGAAATCCTTAGAAGAACATGGCATCGGTCGTCCATCAACGTATGCTTCCATTATTAGTACATTACAAAATCGCGAGTACGTTGAATTAGAGCAGAAGCGCTTTTACCCAACGGATGTGGGTCGTGTCGTTACCCGTTTTTTAACGGAGTATTTCACGCAATACGTTGATTATGGGTTTACTGCGCAATTAGAAGATAGCTTGGATGCGATTGCAACCGGCGATCAAGCTTGGGTCCCTGTATTGGAGGCGTTTTGGGGGCCATTTAAAGCGCTCATTGATACCACCGAAACGAGTGTTCAGCGCAGTGATGTTACCCAGGAGAAGATGGATGAGGACTGTCCTGAGTGTGGCAAGCCGTTGTCGATACGCTTAGGGCGTACAGGACGTTTTATTGGTTGTACGGCTTTTCCTGATTGTTCCTATACGCGCAGTATTGATGGCGATCAAGAAGCGATGCAGGAGAAAATCAAAGATCGCACATGCCCTCAGTGTCAAGGTGAATTAGTCGTTCGACATGGTAAATATGGTAAGTTCATTGGGTGTGGAAAGTATCCAGATTGTCGTCACATTGAACCACTAGAAAAACCACAAGACACCGAAGTGGATTGTCCGAAGTGTAAAGAAGATCATATTTTGCAACGCAAATCGCGTCGTGGAAAAATTTTCTTTTCTTGTGCGCGTTATCCAAAGTGTGATTATGCGATTTGGAATAAACCCATTAATGAAGCATGCCCTGATTGTCAGTGGCCTATATTAACGGTAAAGACCACAAAGCGCAGCGGAACACAAAAAGTGTGTCCACAGCAGAATTGTCGCTATGCCATTTCTTATCCAGAAGGAGCCCCGAGTGATGAATAACGCAAAAGTAGCTCTATTAATGGGATCAGACAGTGACTTGCCTGTTCTACAACATGCGTTTGATACGTTAACAGCATTAGGTGTACCTTTTGATGCTCGTGTTTTGTCAGCGCATCGCACTCCTAAAGAAACAGCCGTTTTTATTCAAGAAGCAGAACAACAAGGCACAGAAGTGTTTATTGCTGCAGCAGGTTTAGCAGCTCACCTTGCTGGTGCAGTCGCAGCGAATACGATTAAGCCTGTGATTGGAATTCCATTAGATGCAGGCAGTTTAGGTGGTTTTGATGCATTATTGTCTACTGTACAAATGCCCGCTGGTACGCCAGTTGCCTGTACGAGTATTGGCAAAGCAGGTGCTATCAATGCGGCATTTCTAGCAGCACAGATTTTAGCCATACAGGACTCAGCCTTATCGCAGCGATTACTCGACAAACGTCAAGCTAAAAAAACTGCGCTCATGGAGGCTAATAAAAAATTACAGCAAGCTTTAACAAGCGCAACCACAACTGCAAAGGTATAAAAAGATGCTAGCGACAGTTTCAATGGGTGATGGAGTTGATGCTTTAAGGCAAGGTAAAGTTATCGCTTATCCCACAGAGGCTATGTATGGATTGGGTTGTGATCCTTGGAATCCCGATGCTGTGATGACGCTATTAGATGTAAAGCGTCGCTCGATTGAGAGGGGTCTTATTTTAGTGGCAGCTACTTTTGAGCAAGTGGAGTCATTAATTCAGCCACTCTCAGAAGCTATTCAAAGTCGCGTTTTTAAAACATGGCCAGGCCCTGTGACTTGGTTATGTCCAGTTAGCCATAATGTACCTAGATGTTTAACAGGCAATCATAATACGTTAGCTATTCGAGTGAGCGCTCACCCTATCGTTAAGGCATTGTGTGAGGCTTTTGAGGGCCCTGTTGTTTCAACCAGTGCGAATATCAGTGATCATCCACCCGCTAGATCCATTGACGATGTGGCGCTTCAGTTTCATGGTGAGGTGAGTGTTGTCATAGAAGGTGAGTGTGGCGGTGATGATCAGCCGACGGTGATTCGTGATGCCCTCACTGGAACAACTATTCGTTCATAGCTTGGTGGATCCTGTTTTTTTAATATGGGTTTAGCCGAAATATTTTTTTAGGTTAAATCAATCCCAGAATTTTAATTTTAATGCCATGTGAACGTGCAAGAAACCAGCAGATCATTGCACAGATGAGCTCACTGGCTCCTAATGCATAGATAGCACCTAAATAGGAATAGCGAGGGATCAGGAAGTAACAGGCTATACCTTGAAAAATAATTTGGAAGAGGGTCACAGGGTACAGTTTTTTGTTCATGTTATTGAATAAGCAAATGGACTCAGATATTCCGATAATCCCGAATAGGTAACTAATGACCATCAGCAGGCAGATAGCCCATGTCGCATGTTGAAAGTGAATATC
>JABABC010000147.1 GCA_014238445.1 Coxiellaceae bacterium | reverse complement strand
TTTATGAGTAAAACAAGAATGAATGCACACACAGGTTATTTTATTTCGTTAGAAGGTGTAGAAGGCGTCGGTAAAAGCACGGCCATGGCATGGATTGAACGATATTTACGACAGCAGGCTATTGACTTGGTAATTACCCGCGAGCCTGGTGGTACCGCAATCGCCGAGCAGATTCGTGAAGTCTTATTACGCTCGCATGAAGAAAGCATGGCTATTGATACAGAAGTGTTGTTGATGTATGCCAGTCGTGCACAGAATGTTGATCAGGTCATTGCTCCTGCACTGGCAGCGGGGCAATGGGTGTTAGCTGATCGATTTTCTGATGCGAGTTTGGCTTATCAAGGTGGTGGTCGGGAAGTGGGCCATGAACGTATGCGTCTTATCAATCACTGGGTTCTAGGTGATTTAAAGCCGGATGTAACCATTTTATTAGATGCGCCAGTTGAAGTTGGTTTACAACGATTGCAAGAACGAGGTGAAAAGGATCGCATTGAACAAGAGGCTGTTAGCTTTTTTCACCGCGTGCGTGATTCCTATTTGCAGATGGCTGCGGATGAGCCTGATCGTTATCGTGTGGTGGATGCTACTCAATCCATCGCTTCAGTTGAGGGGCAATTACAGTCTATTCTAGAGCCTCTCATAGCGAGGGCACACTCATGACTTACCCGTGGCTAAAAAAACAATGGCAGCAGCTGTTATCGCAGTATGAGCGGGAAGCTGTCCATCATGCGCTGCTCTTTGCGGGTGCTGCAGGTTTAGGTAAGCAGGATTGCGCGAAGGCATTGAGTCAGTTGTTATTATGTGAGAATGGCCAAGGACGTTCTGAAGCTTGTGAGCAATGTCAATCGTGTCGATGGGTGTTAGAAGGGGTTCACCCCGATGCTTATACCGTCACATTGCAAGAAAAGGCCAGTACGATTAAAGTCGATCAGATTCGCGAATTATCAGATCAGTTATCTCAAACTGCACACCGCGGAGGCTATCAGGTGGTGTGCTTATACCCTGCAGATACGTTGTCATTAGCGGCTTCTAATGCATTATTAAAAACGTTGGAAGAGCCTTCAGGTAAGGTGGTTTTTATATTAGTCACAAACCATAAAGATCGATTGCCTATTACGGTGCAAAGTCGCTGTCAGTTACTTACGTTTCAAATGGATAATCCAGCAGAAGCTGAACATTGGTTGGCGGTGAATCTGGAAGATTCAACTATGTCTTCCGCTAGTTTATTACGAGCAGCTCACGGTGCTCCATTGTTAGCAAAGGCCTTAGCAGAAGAAGGGTATGCTGAATTACAACAACGCGTTGTTGACCAGTTGGTGGGATTACTGCAGCGCAAGGAGCATCCTGTCTCTGCTACGACAGTGCTGATGAAGTTAGAGGTTACACGTGTCTTTGATACATTATTGATGGTGGTGTCGGACTTGATCAAGCGAGGTTTGGGGGCATCAGTCACTTATAATACATTAGATAGCCAGTTATTTAACTTATTGCCATCATCTGAAAAGCTGCCTATAAGCAAACTACAGAGTTGGTTGTCTCTGTGTGTTGAAACACGCGCCTTATTGCAACGTCACCCGGGTCTGAATGTGCAGATGGCGTTGGAGTCGTTGCTGATTCAGTGGTCAACCTTAGCGGAATAATAATAGGAATAAAACATGATGATCGATACGCATTGCCATTTAAATATGTTGGATTTAGCCCCTTTTGATGGTGATGAAGATGCCATGATTGCTGACATGTTAGATAACGGCATTAAGCGAGTGGTGTGTATTTCGGTGGATCTTGAAACGCTACCGGCGGTGTTGTCGTTTGCTGATCGTTATGAGTCGGTTTATGCTTCAGTCGGTGTGCACCCCTCATCATCCACTGAGGCAGGCCCTGATGTAGAAACATTGGTAGCCCATGCGCAACACCCTAAAGTAGTGGCGATTGGTGAAACTGGCTTAGATTATCATTATAACGATACAGGTCTTGAAATGATGCGAGATCAATTTAGAACGCATATTCATACTGCTCACGAGGTTGAAAAGCCGTTAATCATACATACACGCGCGGCACAAGAGGACACCTTGCAAATTATGAGAGACGAGCAGGCGAGGGATGTCGGCGGCATCATGCATTGCTTTACCGAGTCACTTGAAATGGCTAAGGCTGCGATGGATATGGGTTTTTACATTTCATTTTCTGGCATTGTTACCTTCAAAAATGCATCTAACGTACAGGCAGTGGCAGATTATGTTCCGTTAGATCGCATGCTGATTGAAACAGATGCGCCGTATTTAACCCCCGTTCCTTATCGAGGAAAACCTAATCGTCCGAGCTATGTGCGTTTTGTAGCTGAAAAATTAGCTGATATCAAGCAGTGTTCAGTTGAAGAAGTAATTGCAACGACCACTGAAAATGCGGAGGCTGTGTTTCGGTTTTAAATGTCGGATTATGAAGAGTGCGTGAGTTGTTATCCGGTAATCTAAATGACAAGACATAGTGCCCGTGTTCCAAAACAAAGCCATTTTAGCACTCCCGAAAATCGAAATTATGGGGATGTTTTAATATTTTGTGTAACGAAAACAGTTTCTTCCTCTGGTTCAGTAAAGCAAGGGGCGTCCGGATTAAGCTTATGCATTAGCTCACGCAGCTTCCCCCGCACACCGCTATCAAGATGGCTCTCGCCACTTGGCGCAGGACTGTTGCAGATATCATTAAATAGGCTTTCATAATGCTCTAAAGCAACTTCTCCAAGGTCAAAGTCATGGCTGGGAGCTTGTGTGACTGGTTCCTTTTTGGCTTGCTCAACTAGACTTTGACTGTAATCATACACAATCAATCCTATTAATATTTTAATGACTGTGTCCTTGAGAGGATGTTCATCTGCAAAGACTTTCCAGTAATTAGCATAATCATTGAAAATATTGTTTGGGATATTGTTGATGGTGCTTGCGGTCTCAAACATGCCCGAAAATGATCCTCTACGTTGACTGTAACTACTAGATATGTCATTAAATACGAGTTCACGTGATCTCGTTTTGCGGGACCACATCGCATTATTGATACCAATGATATCAGGTATGATTCGGCCAGAGTCCATATAAATTTGTAGGCATATAAGTGCCATCGCCGCATAAGCTTGCCCCGCCTCATCACTATTCTCTGTGGTAACAGGGATTAATAATGGGAGCCTAACCACTTCTGAGCCACAAAAATCAACAACCTGTGCTTTTTCTACGACTTCATCATCAATCAACTTACGGTTAATTTCATTAAAAATCCTGACCGTTCGATGAGGCTTCGCAAAATTGATATACTCATCTGAGGGTGAATCTGATGTCGGACCACGAATCAAAGAAAGCAAGCAATTTATATTCTCATTCTCATAGTCCATGCGGTGTTCTAACTTTAAACAATACGTGTCATCAGCACACTCTCTGATAACAATACCATAAGTACCCTGACCTAAGATTTCGAATTTAGCCCCATTTAAGATGAAACTCCCTTGTAAAACCATTCTCACGTTATTTTCAGGTAATGTAATTTCCCCCTCGTATTTAAAGTTCTCATTATTGACTAAAGATAGTAATTGTTTGCGTGCTTGTTTACTTCCTAAGCTCGCGACATAGACGACGTGCTGAACTGTGTTGAACTCAGAGAGAGGCTGAGGCCCAATGATAAAGCTGTTAAAATACATCCAACCCCTTATGTATTGTGCTTTTTCATCACCTTGGGCGGCAGATCTTTTGAAAAATTCAAACGCTATCTGATCATGATCTTCAGGCCCCTCCATGTTGTGAAACAAAAGACCTATTTGGTATTGCTTTGACATGGAATAACTATCTATATTGTCGATCAATGCTGCGCGATGGTCTGCGAACTCATCAGACTGCATGTTCTTGATAGCAGTCAGGTTTCCTAGAATAGCCGCGTCACATGCCCATGTAACAGCCACGCTGATATCTTTTTCAACTCCTTGACCTTCTGTATACATGATGCCTAAAAAATAGTGAGCTTCAGGACTGCCTCGTAAGGCAGCCTTTTCGAACAAAGAATGGGCGTCAAGGTAACATTTCTTTATGTAATTACTTTTAGCCTGATTTAGTTGTTCTTCAATTGAAATTCTTACAACAAATAACGGTGTAGGTGTGAGTTTATCCATACAAAAAGTTGGCCCCAGGATGGAGATTTAAGTGCGTGAAAGCACAGTATACAGCCAAGCCTTAATAATCAAGCACAACGTGATTTAAATAACACGGAAGATCATCATTGACTAACTGTAATGCCCCCCGTTAGTCAAGCCGCCAATAAGGGAGAGTTATTAGCTTGTTCCAACCACTGTTTTTCAAACACACATGGTGGTTTATAGCCGATAGCTGAATGGCAATAATTCATATTGTATTCACAGACCCACAGATCTAGAGCTTCTCTTAATTGTTCAAAACACTGAAAATCGTTGGACCAGATAAGTTCTTCTTTCATCGTCCTCATCATGCGCTCTGTTTCGGCATTGCCCTTCGGGTTATTGAAGCTGGTAAAGATCTGCTTAATACCCAACAACCCGCATTCATTCATATATCGCCCCGAGGTTGGTTGGCATCCGTTATCAGACACCAAAGAGACAGGGCTATACGATTGAATCCCTAGTGGGAACTGCTTGTTACAGGCACTATTGAGCGCGTCTAGCCAGTCTTGTGTTTTACTTCTTAAGGCAATGCTATGACCGACAATTTTTTTACTGTGCCAGTCTAAAACAAGAACGATATAGGCCCAGCCAATATGTGGCAACTTGACCTTGGTCATGTCTGTTCCCCAAATTTGATTAGGGCATGTCGCTTTAGGTTTGGATGGGTACGTGGCTCTTTTAGCCTTGAGGATACGATGCTCTTTGACTAATAGCTGATGATGCCGCATTAGGCGATACACACGTTTTTTATTAATCACAATACCATCATGATAGTTTAGATAAGCCCAAATACGACGATATCCCCAGAAGGGGTGTTGCTGTTTAATAGCCTTAATTTGACTGACAATGGGGGTATTTCTTCTGGCAACCGCTAGACTGGGCTGTCTTAACGTTACCACATTTCCTCGTCGCTTTTTTTTAACTCAATAGTTAGGTCTGCGATGATCTTTTTCATTTTGTCGATCTTTTGATTCTGATAGGCCTCACGCTGACCTGCCTTCCTGGTTTCAAAAGCTTGGTTCATGTGTGATAAAAACTGATCACGCCAGGAATAATACATAGACTGACTAATTTGATGCTCTAAACAAAGAGCTGCAACAGGGCGACCCTTAATACCTTCTAAAACAATCTGACTTTTTTCTTGGCTTGTCCACTGACGTCTTTTTACCATCTGACTTGCTCCCATTACTCAGTTCGCAGCCAGTTTACTCCCTTAGCAAGTGGTCTGCATTAATGGGGAGCAGTATATGGTTTGAGCTTGTTTCATTATTTTCCCCTGGTTTGTTTAATCGACTGGGCTAAATTATTCACCCTTACAATAGCTATAGACTATTTTTTGAACAGCGGGGGGTGAATGAGGGGGGGGGTGTTATAAAGTCATATTATTCAGTTGGTTATGAGTTATTTTTTATGTAGATAGTTGGATGTCCGGAGTGTTCTGTGCTGTGAGGGGTTGGTTTTGTTGTGTGCTGACAGAATGACATTCAATCATTCTCGATTTATCCCCTATGCCATTTTAAAATGGCAGGCCAGTGCACAATAGTACGGCATGCTATTGCCGTATCGCAATGACTTCAATTTCAAAACAAGCCCCTTTAGGGAGTTGGCTGACTTCGATGCAACTTCTGGCAGGGCGATGGTCACCTAGGTATTCACTGTAGAGTGTATTGATGGTTGGCATGAGTGCCATATCATTAATAAACACCGTGGTTTTAATCACGTGTTGCCAGTGACTGTTTCCTGCTTGAAGAATGGCTTGACAATTGTCCAGTGCTTGACGAATTTGTGCTTCAGGGTCTACTGCTAGTTCACCGGTGTGTGGGTGTAATCCAATTTGTCCTGATGTCCAGAGCAGTTGATCGAAGGCACAGGCTTGTTGGTAGGGTCCAATGGGTTGTGCTGCGTCATTCGTGTGAATGCTTGAAATAGTCATAGTAACTCCCTGTTAAGTTCTCGTTAATTCACATGCAGTCTGTTTCTTGAATTTTATAACGACTCACCAGCCAGCCGCCGATGTAACAAAACGGAATGGCGGTCAGTGCAAAGGTGTAGTCCTCAAGGCTGTAGATGTGTTCCCCCCCTAAGCCATGACGCGTTGCATGCCATTGTAACAGTAAGCCAACTAAAGGTTGAAAGATAGCGCCACCCACAACCACGGCCATGTTATTAAAGCCAATGGCGGTGGCTAAATGTTGTGGCTCGTTAATGTCTTTGACAACGGCAAATGTCAGGATTTGACCGGCGCCTGCAATGCCCATGCCGAGTAATAAGAGCGTATTGATAAGGAGTGAGTGTGGTGTCACAAATAAAATTAATGTACTGGTGATTAAGCCAATAATGGAGCTCCATTGTAACAACGAGCAGCGCTTGCCAATGTGATTCGAATACCAGCCTAAGTAGGGGCTAGCAAGTGCTAAGGCGAGCCAAATCATGGCTGTGCAGGTTGAGGCTATGACATTGGTTATATTAAAGCGATCCATGAGGTAGGGTACACCCCACAGCTCAGCGAATAAGGCAATCGGTGCCCAGGAGGTAAACGCATAAAAGCCGACCCACAACGTTTGTGGATTGCGAATAATAGTCAGTAGTGATGTGCTCACTCGAGCTTGCGTGGTAGCGGGTATCTTGGAGCGTTGATCGCGAATCACTACAAAGACTCCGATAGCCAGTAGGAGTCCAATGCCTGCTAAGATCATAGCAGCATGCCTCCATCCGGTGTGGTTGAGTAGAAACGATAAAGGCAACTCGCCACTCATGGCGCCAATGGCTGCCACTAACTGTGCGATACCTACGAGTAGTGCAAAACGTCGACTGGGGAACCAGTGATCTGCAATGACCAGTACGGCGATAAAGGAGAAGGCTGAGCCCATGCCAATAATGATCCGAGCGATGCCTAACCATAGTGCTTCGTGTGTGGTGGCAAATAATAGATTACCTAAGATACATAAGCCAATGGCAAGAATGAGCAGTAAGCGAATCGATACTCGGTCAAACAATAAGCCGGCCGGTATTTGCATCAGGGTATAACTATAGAAATACATGCCCATGGCAGTGCCAAAAATGGCTGCATTGAGGTGTAGCTCTTGCATGATGGGCGCTGCCATGATGCTCGGTGATGATTGAATGGCCATTTCGTATAACAGAAATAGCGTGGCTAAAATATAAGCAATTAAGCCTTGAGTGGTCATGGTTTTATTGGAGTTTTTCATGGCGCGAATTCTACGCACAAGTTGGGGTGTGAGGCAATAGTCGAGATTAACCGCTATCGTCAATAGACGTAGGATAACCATGACTCATTAAGTTCAGTTGTGTGGCTATTGATGATTCATGGTTTCTTTTTCTAAAAACGCCATCACTACATCATCGGTAAAACGCTGACCTAAATCAGTGAGTGTAAAGCCATTGTCTTGTCTGTGAATGAGTGCCTCATCTTCGAGTTGTCTCAGTGTGGGTTGAAGATGAGCTCGTGATAAACCGGTGCGGTGCTCAAAGGGTTTGAACAAACAGGGTTGTTTAAGTCGCAGCGCATTCATCATATATTCTTCGGGTAGTTGATTGGGATGTAACGTTTTTATCGCTTTTTGATAGTGTGTATGAGCTTTTAAATAGTGTGTGGGGTGTTTAATGTTCCAGTAACGAAAAATGGTTTGTGTCTCATGATGGGTGATCTTGCCGTGTGCGCCTGCACCTATACCAAGATAGTCGCCAAATTCCCAATAATTTAGATTATGTCGACAGGCTTGATGGTTTTTTTCATAGGCTGAAATTTCATAGGGGTTAAAGCCATGCTGGCGTAATAATGCTTGCCCATGCTGTTGAATCTCAAACAGCGTGTCATGGTCAGGCTGTGGGGGTGGATGATGATGGAAATACGTATTCGGTTCGATGGTGAGTTGGTACCAAGACAGGTGTTCCAGTGGATATTGTAAAGCTTGCTGTAAATCATTGCAGGCTTGCTCTGGTGTTTGATGGGAGAGCCCGTGCATTAAATCGATGTTGATGCGTTTAAACCCTGCGTCGATTG
>JABABC010000145.1 GCA_014238445.1 Coxiellaceae bacterium | reverse complement strand
GCCTCTAACGCCTGCTCGCATGCCAACTGTGTCTTTTTATAATAAGCAGTGGCAGCCATTGCCATCGTCAGTGTCGCCAGACGCTGTGGCCTATAGTGTGTATGACATTCATATTCAATCGGGTATTCGATTTGAGTCCAGCCCAGCCTTTGCGCGCGATGCTCAAGGTCACTTACGGTATCATGATTTACCTCACCCAGGGACGTACAATGATTTAAGTGCTTTTCAGCATCAAGCGACACGCGAGCTAACGGCCAATGATTATGCGTATGAAATTAAGCGCATCGCAGCGCCGTGGGTGCATTCTCCTATTTATGGGTTGATGAGTGAGCATATCTTAGGGTTATCAGAACTTTCAAAAACGTTAGCGACAGCGAGTGATCAGTCACCGAGTGGGGTGGTGGATTTACGTGAGTTCAATTGTAAGGGAGTAAAGGTCTTAAGCCCAACGCATTTTCAGATTATTCTTAAAGGTGTGTATCCACAGTTTATGTATTGGTTGGCGATGCCGTTTTTTGCCCCGATTGCTTGGGAAGTGGATACGTTTTATCAGCAGCCAGTATTACAGTCACATAACATAAACTTGGATTGGTACCCTGTTGGCACAGGACCCTATCGTTTGATTGAGAATAACCCCAATCAACGTATGGTGTTAACCCGCAATCCTCATTTTCGGGGTGAGGCTTACCCAAGTGGGGGCGAGCCTGAAGATCAAGCTGCAGGGTATTTGGCCAATGCGGGAAAACGCATGCCATTTATTGATCGAGTGGAGTTTCATTTAGAAAAAGAAAATATCCCACGCTGGAATAAGTTTTTACAAGGCTATTACGATTACTCCGGTATCAGTGCAGATAGTTTTGATCAAGCCGTGCAATTGGATGCAGCAGGTGTGCCTGTGTTAACCCCCGCCATGAAAAAACAACAGATACGATTGCAAACCACGGTGAGCCCTTCGGTGTATTACTTGGGCTTTAATATGCTGGATCCGGTGGTGGGTGGTGATAGTGATCGTGCTCGATATCTGCGACAAGCGATTGCCATGACGATTGATTATGAAGAATACATTGCTATTTTCATGAATGGCCGTGGCATTGCGGCTAATAGTCCAATACCCCCCGGTATCTTTGGTTTTCAATCGGGTGAGTCTGGCTTGAATAAAACGGTGTATCGATGGAATGGCCAACGTGCAGTGCGCCGTTCGTTGTCTGAAGCACAAGCGCTGATGAAAAAAGCGGGTTACCTGGGTGGAGTTGATCCAACAACACATCAGCCATTAGTGATTCATTACGACGTGTCATCAGGCGGTGGTGCGGATGATAAAGCACGCTTTCAATGGACTCGAAAGCAGCTGGCTAAACTGGGGATACAGCTTGATATTCGTAGCACACAGTACAATCGGTTTCGTGACAAAGTGAAGACAGGGCAGGTGCAATTATTTTCTTGGGGATGGTTGGCCGATTACCCAGATCCTGAGAACTTTTTGTTTTTATTATATGGTCCGAATGGCAAAGTGCGTTTTGGTGGGGAAAATACGGCAAATTATAATAACCCAGAGTTTGATCGTTTATTTGAAAAAATGATTCATTTACCTGATGGTGAACAACGACAAGCCGTGATTCAACAGATGATTGCAATGATTCAACAAGACACGCCGTGGGTGTGGGGTGTGCATCCCATTGACTTTACACTGAGTCATACATGGAATCAGATAACAAAACCCAATGCGATGGCGAACAATACGTTGAAGTATCAGCGAATCGATCCTGTGCAGCGTCGTGTGCAGCAAGCAGAATGGAATCAGCCGTGGGTATGGCCCGTGATGCTCGTGTTAGGGGTGGGTGTGGTATTAGTCTTGCCGCTAGGTGTGGGTTATTGGCGTCGAGAAAGGCGCCCTGTCGTTCAACGCAAACAGGATAAATGATCATGTGGGTATATATTGTAAGACGCATACTGTACGCCATTCCTATTATCATTGGCGTCAATATCATCACTTTTGCTTTATTTTTTATGGTCAATACACCGGATGATATGGCACGGATGCATTTAGGCGATAAACATGTCTCGCAAGCAGCGGTTGAGCGTTGGAAAGGTGAGCAGGGGTATGACTTACCGTTATTTTATAATGCAAAGGCATCGTCAATGGCACAGTTCACACAGACGTTATTTTTTCAAAAGACGACTCAGTTAATGGCATTTCAATTCGGGTCGTCAAATCAAGGGCGTAATATTCGGCATGACATTGGTCAGCGTATGTGGCCCAGTTTGGCGTTAGCGATACCCACTTTAATAGTAGGCCTGATGATTAACATTAGTTTGGCCTTATTGATTGTTTTGTTTCGAGGCACCTATTTAGATACATTGGGTGTGATTTCGTGTGTGGTATTGATGTCCATCTCAGGCTTGTTTTATATCATTATCGGTCAGTTTGTGCTGGGCAAGTGGTTGCAGTTGGTGCCGATCTCAGGTTATCAGGGTGGCTGGCAAACATGGCGGTTTTTAGTCTTGCCCGTATTAATCGGTGTGATCAGTGGTATTGACGATGCCTTTGCATTATAAAATAACGGTAAGTCATACCCCTGCTCACCTTTCCAACGCTCAACCGCTGCTTGCGAGACATGTTTATCGCCTAAAT
>JABABC010000127.1 GCA_014238445.1 Coxiellaceae bacterium | reverse complement strand
CTGTGTAAGTGCGTTTCATGGCAGCTAAGATACGGTCAGATCCACTTTGAATCGGTAAGTGCAGGTAGTTGGCTAACTTAGGTTCTTCTGCATATGCCTGGATTAAATTATCCGAGAATGAAGAAGGGTATGACGTAATAAACCGAATACGCTCAATACTATCAATGGCTGCAATGTAATGAATGAGTAGTGCAAGATCCGCTATATGGTCATCATTCATGGGGCCGCGGTAATCATTGACGTTTTGGCCTAATAAGGTGATTTCTTTGACATCTTGCGCTGCTAGCATGACGCACTCTGCAATCACATCATCAAAAGGTCGGCTTATTTCTTCCCCTCGCGTATAGGGAACAACACAATAAGTGCAATATTTACTGCATCCTTCCATAATTGAGACATAAGCAGTTGGGCCCTTAGCGCGTGGTTCGGGAAGTCGGTCAAATTTTTCAATTTCAGGAAAGCTGATATCCACCTTCGATTTGCGGTCTTTTTTTACAGACTCCACCATCTCAGGGAGTCGATGTAACGTTTGAGGGCCAAACACAATATCGACATAAGGTGCGCGCTTCAAGATAGCACTACCTTCTTGACTAGCAACACAACCGCCAACAGCCAGAATAACTTCAGGTCTTTTTTGCTTGATCTTATGCCACCGCCCTAGGTCGGAAAATACTTTTTCTTGTGCTTTTTCGCGAATAGAGCAGGTGTTCATAATCAGAACATCAGCGTTATCAGGTGAATCAGATAAAGTGAGCTGATGAGAGTCGTTTAAAACATCACTAATTTTACCTGAGTCATACTCGTTCATTTGGCAGCCAAAAGTTTTAATGTGCAAGGTTTTCATGCCATGTAGCTCGCTTGTGCAATAATCAGCCGGGCATTGTATGCTGGTTTGGTCAGGATATCCAGAAGAAAGCCATTAGAAAGCTTAGCTATAGGCAGAGGCCATCCAGTTTGCTATTCTATGCCGCTTATTCAGTGAAAGTGCGAGAACGATTATGTCAGATTATTTTTTACCAGCTACCGAAGGATCCAGTGATGCCATTCGGGTTGTGTCATTAACCAGTGACCAGTGGGACAGCTTTTCTGACACACTGACTGAATCAGCACGCAAGTGGGTTGCACAGTCTGGCTTCTCAGCTAAAGCGAAACAGCTATGCTTAGTTCCAGCTGAAGATGGTTCTTTAGACTATGTGTTGTTTGGTTTAGGTTTGTCTTATGACTGGATGGCCATTACGGCACTGCCGAATCAATTACAACCTGGTCAATATCAGTTTGATCTTTCTCAGCACAGCTTAAATGAGCACGAGGAATACCTCACCTATTTATTTTGGGGACTAGGTTCTTATTCATTTGATCACTACCAAGAAGGTTCTTCTGAGCAAGCCGCTATGGTTGTGCCATCACACGTTGACTATGATGCTTTGTCCGTTTGGTTAAGTAGCGTGTTTTTAGGGCGCGACTTAATCAATACACCTTGCGCCGACTTAGGGCCAGCAGATTTAGAGCAAGCCATTCGCCATGTAGCAGAAGAATGTGAGGCAACATTACATATCACTTCGGGTGAGGCATTGGCAGAAGAATACCCCGCGATTTACGCGGTTGGAAAAGGTGCCGAACAAGGCCCCCGTTTAATTGATTTAACCTGGGGTGATGCCAATGCACCTAAAATTACCCTGGTAGGGAAGGGTGTGTGTTTTGACACAGGCGGACTGAACTTAAAGCCACCGCGTGGTATGCGTCAAATGAAAAAAGACATGGGCGGCAGCGCTGCTGCGATCGCTTTAGCGCGTGTGATCATGCAACAGCAATGGCCTGTGCGGTTGCGTCTTATGGTTCCTGCCGTTGAAAATGCCATCGACAATGCAAGCTATCGTCCAGGCGATGTACTGGAAACACGAGCCGGCATTTCGGTCGAAGTGGATAACACGGATGCTGAAGGCCGTTTAATTTTGTGTGATGTATTGTTTGAGGCGTGTAGCGAATCCCCGGACTATTTAATAGATTTTGCTACGTTGACGGGAGCTAGGGGTGTTGCGCTTGGACCCGATTATGCTGCCGTTTTCAGTAACCAGCCTCATCTTTCGACGGAACTTCAGCAGCATTCGGTTGAACAACATGATTTGGTATGGCCATTACCGTTGCACCGCTCTTATAACAGCATGCTCAGTAGCACGATAGCGGATTGTCAAAATGCATCCACGACAGGGCAAGCAGGCACCATTACTGCGGCGTTATTTTTAGATAAATTTGTTGCGCACGAAACATCCTGGATGCATCTAGATATTCCCGGTGAACATGATCAAGCATTACAGGGCACTAAAAATGGCGGCAATATCGAGGGGGTTCGTGCTGTTGCCTCTTTTCTTAAAGAAAAACTCGCTTTATGATGCATTAAGTCAGTTTATGTAGTTACGCAGTTAAGGATAACGCTATGGAAGTATTCCTGTTATGGATGATCGTACTAATCGTCATGGTAGTTTGCCTCTACCAACGCTACACCCTAGTTTGGAGCGGCAGTCTTGTTTCTGCCGCTCTTGCTCTGATGATGTGGTACTACCCCTTTTCATCAATAACCATGTCTATCATTGGCGTTGTTTGGTTGATCGTGCTTGCATTGTTAGCTTGGGCGCCTTTGCGTCAAGCCGTATTAACTCGCCCGATCCTTCGCTGGTTTAAACAACAGCAGCCAGATATCTCACCGATTGAGCAAGCCGTCTTAGATGCCGGTGGGCATTGGTATGAACAATCCTTACTATCAGGTAACTTGTGTTGGAATGAGTTATTTGATTTGCCGATGACGCATTTAACTCAAAAAGAGCAGCACTTCTTAGACCATCAGGTTGAAACCTTGTGCGGCTTGTTAGATGACTGGAAAATTTGCCATGAAGAAAAGAATTTATCGACCGAAGCGTGGAACTATATTAAGCGAGAACGATTCTGGGGTATTGAAATTGATCCAGAGTATGGCGGCTTAGGTTTTTCACCAGCAGCGCATTCAGCCATCGTGACTAAAGTCGCAACGCGCAGTGTCAGCGCAGCT
>JABABC010000126.1 GCA_014238445.1 Coxiellaceae bacterium | reverse complement strand
TGTCATTACCAACGGTGATGATAGGCTTACTACCCACTTACCAAACAGTTGGTTGGGTAGCGCCAGTGTTATTGTTGGGGTTACGTTTGTTGCAAGGGTTGGCAGCGGGTGGCGAGATGGTTGGGTCAGTTACCTTTATTTATGAGTCATCTCCGCCACATCGCAAGGCATTGTATACGGCGTTGTTATTTGTTGGTTCCGGATTTGGTGTGTTATTGGGTTCAATAATCTTGAGTGTACTGCACCATTATTATTCCACTGAATCTATACAGCAAGTGATGTGGCGCATTCCTTTTTTATTGGCGATTGTTGGTACGTTAATTAGCGTGTGGTTACGTCATGATGCACGAGAGTCTCGCGAATTTTTGACCATGAAAAAAGAAGGCTTTCGGTTAAGACGGCCGTGCTTGCAAGTATTGCGATCCCAAAAGAAAATGGTATTGCGAGTTGCATTATTATTTGCTCCTGGTGCGTTATTATTTTATTTAAATTTTGTTTTTTTACCAGCATCAATGGCTTTATTATTAGACGTTCCGCAAAATACCGTGATGTTATTAAACACAATCGCTACCATTGTTTTATTAATGGCATCAGTCGGGTTTGCTTGGTTGGCTGACCAGTTTTCTCAGAGGGTGATGTTATTAATTTCGTTGGTATTGCTGTTATGTTTAAGTATGCCATTATATGCTTGGATATCCTTATTGTCACTTGGAGTATGGTTCGTATCACAATTGTTATTAGCTGTGATTATGGCCTTATTAACAGGACCATTGATGGCGTATGTGTTGAGCCAGTCTCCCGTTGAAACACGTTATAGTTCAATCGCGATTTCATATAATTTAGCGTACTCACTAATCGGTGGTACGACGCCCTTGGTGGCGGTGAGTTTGTTATATGACTATCATCATAATCTGTGGTTGGGGGCTTATGCAGTGATAGTGGTTGGTGCAGCATTAGTATCGCTGTTATTAGCGCCCCAGTCGGCTTCACAAAAACTAGCATGGACATAAGGAAGTGATATATCCATGCATTTAATTACTAGGTAGTTTTATTTTACCCTTTATAGAAACTAGGGCGATGTTGCTGCTTTGCTTGCATTTTCTCAAACATTAATCGCTGGTCATCATTGAGAATATTTTTTATAGCGTTTTGTGTTTTCCCTTTTAAACTTAATAACTGTGTAATGTCTTCTCCTTGTTGTTTCGCCAAGTGATTAATAGTTTCTTGTTGATAATGATCTGCGGTAATCGCTTGTTTGTAATCAAAGTGACTTTTTTGAAGGTCACGTTTTAATGGCTTAGCTTCATGCCGTGCATTTTGAACGATTGCCTGAACTTTTTGTTGTTGTTCAGTCGTTAAATTTAATTTTTTTAAGCGTTGTCCATAAGGAGTTTGATATGTTTGGGCGGCAAATGGTGTACATGACTGGTGACGTGACTGTTCTGCGTTATGGGTATAAGCAAATGCACAGCCCATGGTGCTGCTTAAAGTTCCAACTATCACTAAAGGTAGTAATCGTGTTTTATATAATCTCATTGTTTTATCCTCAATTATTAATAGAGTCGATAGTATAGATGTCATGTGTGACAGAGGTATGACAATAGTGTGACGTATTTGTCATATTTCATGGTTACCAATTGGGGTATTAGCAATGAATGATTTTTTAGGGAGTGTTATGCAGATGCTAGTCGTTTAACTTCTTCAAATTCTTCTAAGACAGCTTGATGAGGTGGCCTGGATAATAAGGTGGCTATAATGATGGCAATGCCAGAGAATATAAAGCCGGGTATAATTTCATAAAGCGTCCAAAACCCACCTAGAGGGGTGAGGAAAGTTTTCCATCCAATCACTGTGGTAGCACCTATGATAATGCCGGCTAGAGCGCCTTGGCTGGTGGTTCTTTTCCAAAACAATGAAGCTATTATAATGGGGCCAAATGATGCGCCAATGCCGCCCCATGCATATTGCACCAGCAACAGTAGGGTGTTTTTTTGATTCGATGCAAAGAAGATGGCAGCTGCAGCACTGATCAGGACACATAAACGACCAACAGTGACTAATTCTTTTTGAGAAGCATGCCTGCGTAGAAAAACCGCATAAAAGTCAGCAATTAAAGCACTGGAGGAGGTGAGTAGTTGAGCTGATACTGTGCTCATCATAGCCGATAATACGGCTGAAAATAAGGCGCCAGCAATAAGCGGAGGGAAGAGGGACTGTGTTAGTGCTAGGAATGTCTGTTCAGGATTAGCTAAGCCTGTATGAAAGAATAGTCGACCTGTGATCCCTGTTGCTATAGCGCCTAACAATGAGATGAACATCCAAGTCATGCAAATACGTCTGGCTTGCTTGAGATGATTGGGTTTACGTATAGCCATAAATCGAGTCAAAATATGGGGTTGTCCAAAGTAACCTACCCCCCAGCCTAGGAGTGAAATGATGGGCAGTAAGGACGCTTGGTGGAGGGGTTGAAAATAGTGCGCTGGAACATGGGAGAGTGCAGTTGTGAAGGTGTGTTGGTCATGGAGGTGCATCATGGTGAAGTAGGGCACAATGATGAGCGCTAAAAGCATCAGGCTTCCTTGAAAGAAATCAATCCAGTTGATCGCCAAGAAGCCCCCTATCATGGTGTAGACTAAAATGATAATACCACTCATAATGAGTGCTGTCTGATAGGGCATTTTAAAGGCGACTTGGAACAGTAGTGCGCCACTGACAAAGCTTGCAGCGCAGTATAGGGTGAAGAACACTAAAACCACAATGGCGGTTATTGCTCGAATTAAGTGTGAGTGTCTTTTGAAGCGATGATCTAAAAAAGAAGGGATGGTGAGTGAGTCTTGTGCGATTTCCGTATAAATACGTAGGCGTTTTGCGATGAATTTCCAGTTCAGGTATGCCCCGACGAATAACCCGATGGGCATCCAGCATTGATTTATCCCGTGTACAAAGATAGTGCCAGGTAGTGCTAGTAGTAGCCAGCTGCTCATGTCAGAAGCCCCAGCTCCGAGTGCTGTAATGGGGCCACTTAAGCTACGCCCACCTAAGACATAATCACTAAGCCGCTGATTTCGTCGATTAGCGATTAGACACAGTATGATAATAACAACAAAATAAATGCTAAATGCCGTCAAGTAGCTGATTGTGTGATGCATGCTAATGGCCTATTGATTAGTAACGGAGTTTAGAGCTCCATCGTGTTGCCAAGGTAGCGTAGAGCGAAAGGCTTGAGCATTAGAATAAGGACTACACCTGCTAATGCTATGAGTGTGTATGATAAAAAGGCATGTTGATAGATGAGTCTTTCGGTTGTGATCGAGTTGAGTTGTTGGGTGGTGATTTTTGCCAGGTTGCCAAAGATGCCCCCTAGGCTACCGCCTAAGCCGAGAGTAAAAAACCAAGCGCCCATCATGAATCCTTGCATGTTTTTAGGTGATAGTTTTAAGACTGCTGCCATGCCAATAGGGTAGAGAAAGAGTTGGCCTAATGTGATGAAAAAGTAGTAGAGGATAATGTTATAGGAGTGAACTTGACCTGAACTCATTGGGAAGTATGTGCTGAGGGTGAGTGCTCCGTAAGCAATGACCATGCAAGCCAGTGCGAGTATAAACTTATTTAGCATGGGTATGTTAAGGTGGGGTGATTTCCTGAGAAGACGCGCAAAGTAGGCGCCTACGGTAACGACGAAGAAGGGTTCAAGTGAAAGGAAGAAAGTTGCCGGTAGGCGTACATCAAATAATGTGCGGTGGACGACTCGATCAACGAATAGATTAACCGCTAGGTATTCTTCAAAATAGAGTCCCCAGAAAAGCACAGAAATGACCATAAGGAGTAATAATAGGCAGAGTTTTTGTGCTTGTTCTTTAGGGTATTTGGCAATAAGCCAGACGAAATAACTGGCTATACCAGCACCAAAAAACATGAAGGCAATGTTGGAGAGTTGGCTGTAAAACAAGAGGCAGGATGCAATGGCAATGATAATAATAAAGCTCCCAATCATGCGAAACCAAGGAAGCGACTTGGGAGAGGTGCCTTTAGAGATTTGCAAAATATCAAAAGAGTCGATGACATAGCGACGGCCGTATAAAAAGATACAGAGCCCAATAGCAATGCCTGCGGAGGCTAAGAGAAAGCTGACCTGCCAACCAAATGCGTTTTTAATGAAACCAATGGAAATGTTCGCGAGGAAACCGCCGATATTAAAGCCAACAAAGAAGAGCGTGTAGCCTCCCTCACGTTTATTGTCTTCTTTTGTATAGAGGTTACCAACCAGCGTCGAAACATTGGGTTTGTAGAAACCATTGCCTAGTACGACGGAGCCAAGACCAATCAGCAGAGAGGTTTCTGTGCCCAAGGCTATTAAACCGTAGCCAATAATGAGAGTAACACCACCAATAATCAGCGCCCGAGATTGACCAATGATATTGTCAGCTAAATAACCACCAATCAGTGGGGACATGTAAACGAGAGCAGTGTAAGCGCCAGCCAGCGAATAGCTGCGATTATCTGTCCAGTGAAACTGATGGACGACATAAAGAACCAGTAGGCCTTGAACAATGTAAAAAGCAAAACGCTCCCAGAGTTCAGTGGCAATTAAATATGTAAGCCCTTTGGGGTGGTGCGCAAGGGAGTTGCTGGGTGTCGGAGAGAAAGGTGACTGATTATTCAATGGGTTACCTAATTTTTTGAATTGATCAATAGTATCAAAAAATGCCATGAGATCCTATAGCGTTTTTTTTATATGGAATCATGAGCTCGCTTATTGAGTTGAAGCAGGCCTTTATGTCACACTGATGGGCGTTTTAATGGTGTGGTTGTTGACCTATCATTGATTGTGGTAGCACATGTGAGTAGGGGGTTTCAGTGTGGCTTGAGCGAAAAGATCGCCGCTATTTTTGGTGTTCAGTGGTACTGCATGTGGTGTTGC